>JABFWC010000486.1 GCA_013362385.1 Pseudarthrobacter sp. | reverse complement strand
GTCTCGACTTTGGACGGAGACACGAAGACCGTGCCCCCGGCAGGAACCACCGGCTCGAGGGATGTCAGCGGCGCCAGTCCCCACCAGGTGTCCGGGTGGGCGCCTGCGGCAGGGGGCTCGGCAGCGGCCAGGAGCGCAAGGACCCTGGCGGCTTCCCCGGCCTCGGGCGCCCGGGCCGCATCCAGCTGCGCGTACTGGCGCAGCTCCGCGACAAGCGCCCGCAGGGTCATGGGACGCTCCACCCGGGTAAACCCCCTGCCCCCCTCCCCCGGCTCCAGGGGTGCAACGAAATCCAGGAAGGATGACGGCTGGTCGTCCTCGGACGAGACGGCGGTGCAGATGAGCAGCTCGCGGGCCCTGGATACTGCAGTGGAGAAGCTGCGGAGCTCGTCGTAGCGGATGTCGCGCAGGCGGCTGAGCGGATCGCGCCGCAGCGCGTACTCCGGCCCGTGCTCGACAGCGTCTGTATAGAGCGTGCTGCCCAAGAGTTCTCCGCGGAGCCTGGTGTTTGGCCACACCCCTTCCTGGAGCCCGGCGATAATCACGACGGCCCATTCCCGCCCTGCTGCGCTCGCCGGGGTCATCAGTTCCACGGCGTCGTCCAGCTGGGCCCGCGCCGCGAGGGTATCCATGGGGAGTTCCTGGTTCAGGAGGTACTCCAGGAACTGTTCGGGCCCGGCGCCCGGCATCTGGTCCACATAGCGTTCCGCCGTGTGAAACAGTGCCATCATCGCGTCCAGGTCCCTGTCCGCACGGGAGCCATGGGGCCCGCCGGCCAGCGCCGTCTCAGTCCAGGCCGAGGACAGGCCGGTTGAGCTCCACAACGCCCAGAGCACCGACTCCGCGTTGGCGCCCGGCAGGGCGGCGGCCTGCCGTCCGGCGTGGATCATCCGGGCCGTGCGGCGGGCTGCCCGTCCTTCGATCCCCAAGGCTCCCAGTGCGCCGGGTTCCAGCAGCGCTTCGACAAGTAGTGCGTCGCTGCCGCGGCCGCCGCCGCCCAGCAGTTCCTCGCGCCGGAGGGACTGCCTGAGCCGGCGGAGTTCGATGGAGGTGGCACCGCCGATCCTGGACGTGAGGAGCGACACCGCCGCCTCCGGGGTAAGCAGCGCCGGGTCCAGCGCGATGGCGAAGGCATCCAGGAGCGGGCGCACGGCAACCTCGTCCCGGACCGCGGATTCCGCAACCGGTACCCGCACGGGGATCCCTTGCCCGGACAGATACCGCTGCAGCTCGCTGACCTGGCCGCCGTTGCGCACGATCACGGCCATATCCGCCAGGTCGCGTCCGTGGTTGAGGTGCTGGTCCAGGATGCGCTGCGCGACGTAGCGCAATTCATGGACCGGGGTGGGCACCAGGTGGGCTTCAACGGCACCGGAGGGCCGGGGGGTTGCCGGCTGTTCCAGTTGGCGGGCCAACTGCCCGCCCGCGCGCTGCGAAATGCGGCCCGCCACGTTGAGCCAGGACTCTGCCACGGCAGGCGACAGGCCGTGGGCGTACCGGAGGGGACGGTCGACGACGGCTGCCTGGGTACCCAACAGGCATGGCAGGTCCGCCACCAGGTCCGGACGTGCCCCGCGGAATCCCTGGACGACGGTGTCCGGGGATGAGGTCACGTAGCAGTCCTTGTCCGCGGCGATGTCCGCCAGGAGTTCAAAGATGGCCGGGTTGGCCTCCTGGACATCGTCCACCAGGACCAGCTGGAGCCGGGCACGTTCGGCCGCCAGGAAGTCCGGAGCATCCTGGAAGATCTGCCGGGCAGCGGTGATGATGCCTGCGGGGTCGAAGGCCTCCGGCATCCGGAGGTCCAGGACGTCGCGGTACTCCGCGTAGAGGGCGGCTGCGGATATCCAGTCGGGCCTGCCGCACTCCCGGCCCAGCTGCTCAAGGTCCCCGGCCGTCCGACCGGACTCGATGATGCGGTCAAACAGCTGCCGTACTTCGTGACGGAACCCGCGGGTCTCCAGGGCCCCGTGCAGGTCCGCGGGCCAAGGCAGCTCCAGCCCCGGCATCCGGTGGCCCTCGAGGAGTTCCCGGATAATGAGGTCCTGTTCCGGCCCGGACAGGAGGCGGGGCGGTTTGGACAACGGAATGACGCCTTCGGCTTTGGCCCGCCGGATGAGGTCGAACGCGTAGGAGGCCCACGTCCGGGCGGGGGTGGTGCTCAGGCTCCTGTCCAGCCTGGCGGTGAAGCGGTCGCGCAGGAAATCCGCCGCCAGCCGGGTCGGCGCGAGGATCAGCATCCGTTCGGGGTCCACGCCGTCGCGGAAGACACGCTGGACGGCGGCTTCGATCAGCACCGTGGTCTTTCCGGTTCCGGGCGCTCCCGGAACCATGACCGGGCCCGAACCCTGGGTCACCTCAACGGCAGCCTGCTGGTCCGGCGTCAGGCTGATCCGGGCCGCGTGCGTCCGGCGTGGAGGCAGCAGCCGAAGGGCCATTCCAGCGGTGCGCGGGCCCTGCAGGGCGGCAGGCCCGGCAGCCGTGTCCAGGGCCGCCGTGTCTTGCCAATCCTGGTCCCCGTATTCCCGGGCATATTCCCGGGCTCCGTATTCCTCGTCCCAGGGACCTGCCAAAGGAAGTGTTACCGTCACAACGCCATTCCATCATCCGGCACTGACAATCGATGGAGGCGGCGCTCCAGTTGGTCGGCGATCGCATCGATCCGATCGAATTCGCTGTCCTTGGGCGCCCAGCGCGCAGCCGCCAGGTCAACCCGCCACCGGCCCTCCCCCGTCCGGAGGAACGATTCGTACGCGCCGGCGAGCGGAGTGCCCTCATCAAGGTACAGGAGCAGGGCCTTGGCTTCATGGCCTTCAGGTGCATGCCCGCTTGCTTTCAGCACCCGCCACCACGGGACGGCTCCGCCATGGCGGCTCATGACGGATCCCACCTGCCGCGGCCCCCCTGATCCGAGCAGCTCGGCAACATCCCCGTACGAAACTGCGGACCCAGGCGGCACCAGCCTCACAATGGCCAGGACCGCCTGCACGTACTCAATCCGCATTGATCCAATGTAGCCGCAGTGGCGTTCCCCTGAATTGTCAGTGGCTCCCCGTAGCGTGGAACCATGAGCACCTGGAACACCCTCCCCCGCGCCGCATTCGATCTCGAAACCACCGGCCGCAACTCGCGCGCGGCCCGGATCGTGACCGCGTCGATCACCGTGGTGGACCACAGGGGCGAGGTCATCAAGGAGCACGAGTGGCTGGCCGATCCCGGTGTGGAAATTCCCACGGAAGCAAGCGACGTCCATGGCATCACCACTGAACAGGCCCGGCGGGACGGCCGGCCGGCAGATGAGGTGACGGGTGAAGTCGCCGCGGTGCTCCAGGAACTCTTCGATTCGGGCATCCCTGTCATCGCCTTCAACGCCAGCTACGACTTCACGGTCCTAGCCGCTGAATCTGCCCGCTACGGCGTTCCCCAGCTCACCCGGTTCCCCGTGCTGGACCCCTACGTCATGAACAAGCAGGTGGACCGGTACCGGAAGGGCAAGCGGACACTGACAGCGCTGTGCGAGGAATACGGTGTAGTACTGGACAACGCGCACACATCCGCCGCCGATGCCCTGGCCACGCTCCGCGTGCTCGATGCGATGGCGGGAAAGTTTCCCAAACTGATGATGCCGGCCAGCCAACTGCACCAGTTGCAGGTGGAATGGGCCGTGAGCCAAGCGGCGGATTTCCAGGGCTATCTCCGCAAAACCAAGCCAACGGCTGTAATCGAAGGGGACTGGCCCGTCCTCCCCCCTGAGGATGCCACAGCGGGAGGCTTCTAGGTCCGCCGCCGGCATCCCGCCAGCAACTGCGACGCATGTCACAGCCGCGCCGCTTCACAAAGGGATCGCCCGGCGACCCCACAGTCTTCGCCGTACAGCGTGGGGACCGCTGCTGACTGCAGGGGTAACTGCATAAGGCCGAATGTTGTTCGCTCAATTGCAGTTCAGATCGCCTCTTATTCATCCCAGGGCGCGGATTCACACAAATGAGACAATAAAGTTTTGCGGTCGCCCCCTGCCCCGGCCAGCTGGACCAGCACCGGGCAGGAGCCAGGTGCCAAGCGCAGCCTTGCGGCCCGGTCGACTGATGACTCAATGAAAGTGACAACCTGATGAAAATCAAAGCGTTGAAGTGGCTCACGACCGCTCCCGTTGCCCTGGCCCTCGCGGCCTCCCTGGCAGCCTGCGGCGGCGCTTCCTCCCAGCCCAGCGGCAGCCCCACGGATGCTCTTAAGGGCAGCGACCAGCAGACGCTGGACAAGTACACCACCGCCGATGTCACCCCCATCGACAAGATCGACAAGAGCAAGCTCGGCCTCATCACCGAGGGCACCCTGCGCGTCGGCACGCTCTCGGACGCCCCGCCGAACATTTTCGTTGATCCCTCCGGCAAGTTCACCGGCTATGACAATGAGCTGCTGCGTGCGATGGCCGACAAGCTGGGTCTCAAGGTCGAGTTTGCCTCCACCAAGTTCCAGGCCCTTCTCAGCCAGGTCAAGAACAAGCAGTTCGACGTCGGATCCTCCTCGATCTCCACCACCGACGCGCGCCGCGAAACGGTTGCATTCACCAATGGTTACGACTTCGGTTACATGGCCCTGGTGACCAAGGAAGACGCCAAGGTTCAGAAGTTCGCTGAATTGAAGAGCGGCCTGCGCATTGGCGTCGTCAGCGGCAGTGTCCAGGAAGACTATGTCAAGAACACCCTGAACCTTGAGCCTGTGTCCTTCCCTGACTACAACACCGTTTTCGCCAGCCTGAAGAGTGGGCAGGTGGACGCGTGGGTGTCCCCGTCCCAGCAGGCAACCGGCCAAGTCAAGCCCGGTGACGGCACGAAAATCGCCGAGAAGAAGCTCAACACGCAGAACTTCACCGCCTACGCCGTTGCCAAGGACAACCCTGCCCTGCTCGAAGCGCTGAACTCTGCCCTTGATGCCGTAGTTGCCGATGGCACCTGGACCAAGTTGACTGCCCAGTGGTACACGGACCGTCCGACGGCTGCCGAGCAGACCCCCGAGGGTTGGAAGCCGGGCAGCAAGGCCGTCAAGGTCCCAGCGAAGTAGAAACCGGCCACCCACAAAAGATAGCGACGCCATATGGATTTCCTGACACGACTCGCAGAGACCTTCCTTGACTGGAAGCAGATCGCCGGGGTTCTGCCAAGCATGTTCGCGGTGGGCCTGCCCAATACCCTGGTCCTGGCGATCACCTCGGGACTGATCGGGGCCTTTGGCGGCCTGATCCTGGCTCTCATGGGAATTGCACGGAATCCCGTGGCACGCTGGGTCGCCCGGGTGTACACAGACGTTTTTCGCGGACTTCCGGCGGTCCTCACCATTCTGGTCATCGGCCTTGGCTTCGGACCGATCTTCCGAGAAATGACGGGCAGCAACAGCCCCTACCCCATGGGCGTTGCGGCTCTGTCCCTGATGGCTGCCGCGTACACGGGCGAAATCTTCCGCTCCGGCATTCAGAGCGTGGACAAGGGGCAGCTTGAGGCATCGCGCGCCCTGGGCTTCGGCTACGCATCCTCGATGCGTCTCGTGGTGGTGCCGCAAGGTATCCGCAGGGTACTTCCTGCCCTCATGAACCAGTTTATTGCCCTGATCAAGGACTCCTCTCTGGTCTTCACCTTGGGCCTGCTGGCCACGGAACGCGAGCTGTTCCAGATCGGCCAGGACGCCGCCGCGCGCATCGGAAACCTGTCGCCGTACGTGGCAGCAGCAATTTTCTACCTGGCCATGACCATCCCGTTGACGCACTTCGTGAACTGGATCGACGCGCGCCTGCGTAGCGGCCGGCCGGAAAAGAAGGAACCGGACGAGGCCGCGGCCGTCGTCGGGAAGGGAGCACAGGCATGAGCGGGTTCGAGTCGGGAACGCTGAGCGCAAAGAACATCCACCTGTCCTTCGGCAGCAACCATGTCCTGCGCGGCATCGACCTGCACGTCCCCCAGGGCACCACGGCGTCGGTGATCGGCCCGTCCGGGTCGGGGAAGTCCACGCTGCTGCGGGTCATGAACCGGCTGATCGAGCCGGACCAGGGCGACATCCTCCTGGACGGCCGTTCGGTCCTGAAGGACAACCCGGATGAACTCCGGCGGCGGATCGGCATGGTGTTCCAGCAGTTCAACCTGTTTCCGCACAAGACCGTGGAAGAGAACGTTTCCCTGGCACTGCGGAAACTGCGCAAGCTGTCCAAGGAGCAGGCGCGCAGTGAAGCGTTGGAGCAGCTGGACCTGGTGGGCCTGAAGCACAAGGCGGATTCCCGCCCGGCCAACCTTTCCGGCGGCCAGCAGCAGCGCGTGGCGATTGCCCGCGCACTGGCCATGAAACCCGAGGTCATGTTCTTCGACGAGGCCACCTCCGCACTGGACCCCGAGCTGGTCAAGGGCGTGCTGGCGCTCATGACGGACCTGGCCAAGGGCGGCATGACGATGGTGGTGGTGACCCATGAAATGGGTTTCTCCCGCAACGTCTCGGACGCCGTCACGTTCATGGATGCCGGCGTGGTGGTCGAATCCGGGCCGCCCGAGCAGATCTTCACCGAACCTCGCACGGACCGGCTGAAGGGCTTCCTCGCGGACGTCCTCTAAAAGCACAAAGTAAAATCCCCGGCTGCATCCTGCAGCCGGGGATTTCTTTTTGGGTCAGGGCGGGTATCCCGGCCTTGTTCGCCGGGCCGCGCCGTCAAGGCCCGGACCTGCGAACAAGCTTGGGAACACCGGCGACGGCGGGCAGCGCCGTGGGCGGCCCCTACC
>JABFWC010000375.1 GCA_013362385.1 Pseudarthrobacter sp. | reverse complement strand
GATCCGGGGAGACCATTACCGTCTTCGCCAGGGACTACGTGTCCGCGAACCACAGCGAGGAAGCCGCCGCGCGGCTGCCCTGGCTCCTCTTCCTGCAGGGCGGTCCCGGCGGACGGGGCAACCGGTGGGGTTCACTGGGCGGCTGGGGCAAGGCCGCGGCCCAGGACTTCCGCATCCTGATGCTGGACCAGAGGGGAACCGGCCTGTCCACCCCTATTGACCGGCATACCCTGCCGCGCCGGGGATCCGCGGCCGAACAGGCCGCCTACCTCGAGCATTTCCGGGCCGATTCGATCGTGGCCGACGCCGAACTGATACGCGCCGCGCTCGGATCCGCGCCCTGGACCATCTACGGGCAGAGCTATGGCGGTTTTTGCGCGCTGACCTACCTTTCCTTCGCTCCCGAAGGCATCCGGGAAGCGTTGATCACCGGCGGCCTGGCGCCGCTCACCGGCAGCGCGGACCGGGTGTATCGTGCCACCTTTCGGCGGGTGGCAGCCCGGAACGCCGAATACTTCGGCTGGTACCCGGAGGACCGGAACGTTGTTGAACGGATCGCCGCGCATTTGCGTTCCACCCCGGAAGTCCTGCCCGACGGCTCACCCCTCACCGTGGAGCGGTTCCAGATGGTGGGCGCGTTCCTGGGCGGCAACACCCGGGTGGACAACCTCCATTACCTGCTGGAGGATGCCTTCGTGGAGACCGCGGCCGGCCACCGGCTTTCCGACACGTTCCTGGAACAGGTCCAAGGCATCGTCTCACGGCGCTCCAATCCCCTCTATGCGCTGATGCATGAGTCCATCTACGGGCAGGGACCGGCCACCGGCTGGTCCGCATGGCGGGTCCTCGGGGAATATCCGCAGTTCCGCCCCGACGCCGAGCCGCTGCTGCTCACCGGCGAAATGGTCTACCCCTGGTACTTCGAGCAGGATCCTGCGCTGCAGCCGCTGCGTGAAGCGGCCGGGCTCCTCGCCGCGAAAGACGACTGGAAGCCGCTGTACGACCCGCAAAGGCTGGCCGGAAACCGGGTCCCCGTGGCCGCGGCGGTCTACTCGGACGACATCTACGTGGACCGGGACCTTTCCCTCGAGACGGCCGCTGCCGTCCGCGGGCTCCAGGTCTGGGAAACCGCCGACTTCCACCATGACGGAATCGCCGACGACGGTGAGCGGATCTTCGCGCGCCTGCTGGGGATGGCGAGGTCAGACGGCCGCTGACTGGCGGCGCGACATACGGGTCAGGAACGCCGCGGCGAGCACAGCGGCTCCAATTGTTCCGCCGAGCAGGTTCAGGCCCAGGTAGCCAACCCAGCCCAGGACGAGTCCGGAGACCGCGCCGCCCACGGCCCCGGCCGCGCCCATGAGCATATCGGACACACCCTGCACGGCGACCCGGGCTTCCTGCCCGACGCTTTCGGCCAGCAGGGTGGAGGCCGAGATGGTGGCGGCTGACCAGCCCATCCCCAGCAGCACCAGGCCGACGGCGACTGCCGGGGTTGCGCCCTGCCCGAGGCCGGCGACTGCGGCCGCGATGACCAGCACGGCGAACCCGATCATGATCGTCTCGATCCTGCCGGCACGGTCCGTCAGCCATCCCATCGCCGGGGACAGGGCGAACATCCCCGCGATATGCAGGGAGATAGTGAAGCCGATAATGACCAGGACGTCACCGGCTGCCACGTGGCCCGCATGGGAAACCCCGGGCCCTTCCACCAGGTGCTGCAGGTGCAGGGGCGTCATGGACATTACCCCGACCATCACGGCATGGGCAGCGACCACGGCGGCCACCGCCAGCAGCGCTGTTTGCGAGTCCCTGATGGCGCGCAGGCCGCGGAGCAGCGACCCGGCGGTGCGGGAAGTGCCAGGTTTCAGCAGCGGGGTGGTTCCCGCCCGTGCTGCCGGGATGCCGGTCAGGGCCTCGCCCCGGGCCGCCAGTTCACGTGCCAACAGGAGCGGGTCCGGACGCAGCCCCGCCAACAGGAGCACGATGGCCAGGACAAGGCCCGCAGCGGCAATGATGAACGGGCCGGCCACGGGCGGCAGTCCCAGGGCTGTTCCCACAGCCGCGCCGGGCTGGATCAGGTTGGGGCCGGCCACGGCGCCCACGGTCATAGCCCAAACCACGGCGGACAGCGCACGTCCCCGGTGCTCGGCGACGGCGAGGTCGACGGCGGCGAACCGCGCCTGGAGGCTGGCGGCAGTTCCGATGCCGATCCCGGCGGCGCCCAAAAGCAGCAGGAGGAAAAGTCCGGACACCACGGCAAGCACCATGAGCACTGCCCCCGCCAGCGCGGCGGAGAGCCCGGCCACCTGTCCGGTGCGGCGGCCCCGGTGGTCGGCAAGGGCAGCCAACGGCAGGGCTGCCGCCGCGGCTCCCAGCGTCATCACAGTTGCCACGGCCCCCGCCCACGCGGCCGAGCCCGACAGCTCCACGGCAAGGATCGACCCGATCGAGACGGTGGCTCCCGTGCCGATGCCGCCGAACACCTGGGCCGCGCCCAGGAGCACCACAGTGCGCCGCTGCACCTGGCGCACGTCCCGATCCTTCGCAAGTGTGCGGGCCATGGGATGAGCCTAGTCCCCTCCGGCCGGCACCAGAAGAGGGTATTTAAACGCGTGATCCCGGCCGCGTGACGGCCGGGATCACGTCAGCTGCCAGGTGTGTGGCGAGCCGTCACTCGACGTCGCTGTGGCTCTTTCGGGCGTCTTCCTCGAGCCGGGAATCGATCTTGGCCGCCTGGGCCTTGGAGCTGACCAGGCTTGCGATCACGGCGATGATGATGGTGCCCACGATGACCGCCAGTGACACGAAGGTGGGGATCTCGGGCGCCCATTCGATGTGCTTGCCGCCGTTGATGAACGGGAGTTCATTGACGTGCATGGCGTGCAGGACCAGCTTGACGCCAATGAACGCGAGGATGAAGGACAGTGCGTGCTTCAGGTAGATCAGCCGGTTCATCAGGCCGCCCAGCAGGAAGTAGAGCTGGCGCAGGCCCATCAGGGCGAACAGGTTGGCGGTGAAGACGATGAAGGGGCTTTGTGTGAGGCCGAAGATGGCGGGGATCGAATCCACCGCGAAGAGCAGGTCCGTGAGGCCGATGGTGATGAAGACGATCACCATGGGGGTGAAGACCTTCCTGCCATCCACGGTGGTGCGCAGCTTGCCGCCGTCGAACTTCTCTGACATGGGGATGACCTTGCGGATCCTGGCGATCAGCGGGTTCTCCCGGTCCTCTTCCTCCTCGCCTTCGTCCTGGGCCTGCTTCCAGGCGGTCCAGAGCAGGAAGGCGCCGAAGATGTAGAAGACCCAGCTGAACTGTTCAATGACCATGGCGCCGAGCAGGATGAAGATGCCCCGGAGGACCAGGGCGATGATGATGCCCACCATCAGCACTTCCTGCTGGTATTTCCGGGGAACGGAGAACCGGGCCATGATGATGATGAACACGAACAGGTTGTCGATGCTGAGGCTGTATTCAGTGACCCAGCCTGCCACGAACTGGCCGCCGAACTCGGGGCCGGTGAAGGCGAACATGGCGCCGGCGAACAGCAGGGCCAGGGAAACGTAGAACGCCACCCACAGGCCGGCTTCCTTCATGGAGGGTTCGTGCGGGCGCCGGACCACCAGGAGGAGGTCGGTGAGGAGGATCAGGCCGAGGACGGCAAACGAGCCGACCTCGAACCATACGGGCAAATCGAGCACAGGGCAGCCTTTCGCAGGGTACACAAAAGCGGTGTAAGTCTCTCCGGCCTGCCTGTGCACTTGGTGCTGATGCGGCAGACCCGCTACGCCCGGCGGGGCAACTGTGCCCTGCGTGCTGACGATCGTAGCGCTTGGGATACTCCCCTACGTGCCGTTAACTGTACCCCAGGCCGTAGCCCCTCCGCGTCCTAGGCGTGCCCGGCCGACTGCATTTGGCGCAGTTCCTTCTTCAGTTCGCTGACCTCGTCGCGGATACGTGCCGCCACTTCAAACTGGAGTTCGGCCGCTGCCCCGTGCATCTGCTCGGTCAGCTGCGCGATCAGGCCCACCAGGTCCTCGGCCGGGGCAGCGGCCAGGCCGTCAGACCTGACCATGGCAGCGCCCTTCTTGGCCGCCTTGGCACCGGGCTTGGCCGCCCCGGTTATACCCCGCTTGCCCTTGCCGTAGTCGAAGCTGCCCAGCAGCGCATCCGTGTCGGCGTCCTCGCGGGCCAGCTGGTCCGTGATGTCGGCGATCCTCTTGCGCAGCGGCTGCGGGTCCACCCCGTGTTCCTTGTTGTACGCCACCTGGATTGCACGGCGCCGGTTGGTCTCGTCGATGGCGCTGGCCATGGAATCGGTGATGCGGTCGGCGTACATGTGCACCTGGCCGGACACGTTGCGGGCGGCGCGGCCGATAGTCTGGATCAGCGAGGTGGAGGAGCGCAGGAAGCCTTCCTTGTCCGCGTCCAGGATGCTGACAAGGGAAACTTCAGGCAGGTCCAGGCCTTCGCGGAGCAGGTTGATGCCGACCAGGACGTCGAAGCTGCCGAGCCGCAGTTCGCGCAGGAGTTCCACACGCCGCAGGGTATCGACGTCCGAGTGCAGGTATTCCACCTTGACGCCGTGGCCCAGGAGGTAGTCGGTGAGGTCCTCGGCCATGCGCTTGGTGAGCGTGGTGACCAGGACGCGTTCGTCCTTCTCGACGCGGGTGCGGATCTCGCCGAGAAGGTCATCGATCTGGCCCTTCGTGGGCTTGACGATGACCTCCGGGTCCACCAGGCCGGTGGGGCGGATGATCTGCTGGACGAAACCGTCCGCCTTGCCCAGTTCGTACTTGCCGGGGGTGGCCGAGAGGTAGACTGTCTGGCCGATTCGCTCCAGGAACTCGTCCCACTTCAGCGGCCGGTTGTCCATGGCGGACGGCAGCCGGAAGCCGTGGTCCACGAGGGTGCGCTTGCGGGACATGTCGCCTTCATACATGGCGCCGATCTGCGGGATGGTGACGTGGGATTCGTCCACCACCAGCAGGAAGTCGTCCGGGAAGTAGTCCAGGAGGCAGTGCGGCGCGGAACCGCCGGGCCGGCCGTCAATGTGCCGGGAAGAGTTGTCGATGCCGTTGCAGAACCCCATCTGCTGCATCATCTCGAGGTCGTACGCGGTGCGCATGCGCAGGCGCTGCGCCTCCACCAGCTTGTTCTGGCCTTCGAGGACCGACAGCCGGTCGGCGAGCTCATCCTCGATGGACTTGATGGCACGGCTCATCCGCTCGGGTCCGGCGACATAGTGCGAGGCCGGGAAGACGTACATCTCCGTCTCCTCGCGGATCACCTCGCCGGTGACGGGGTGCAGCGTGTAGATGTTCTCCACCTCGTCGCCGAAGAACTCGATCCGCAGCGCCAGTTCCTCGTACATGGGGATGATCTCGACCGTGTCGCCCCGCACACGGAAGGTCCCCCGGTGGAAGTCCATGTCGTTGCGCGCGTACTGCATCGAGACGAATTTGCGCAGCAGGGCGTCCCGGTTCATCTCCTGGCCCCTGCGGAGGGTGACCATTCCGGCGATGTATTCCTCCGGGGTTCCGAGGCCGTAGATGCAGGAGACGGTAGCCACCACGATGACGTCGCGCCGTGTCAGCAGGGCATTGGTGGCCGAGTGGCGGAGCCGTTCGACTTCCTCGTTGATGGAGGAGTCCTTTTCAATGAAGGTGTCCGTCTGCGGGACGTACGCTTCGGGCTGGTAGTAGTCATAGTAGGAGACGAAGTATTCCACCGCATTGTTGGGCAGGAGCTCGCGGAACTCGTTGGCCAGCTGTGCGGCAAGCGTCTTGTTCTGCACCATCACCAGGGTGGGCCGCTGGACCTGTTCGATGAGCCAGGCGGTGGTGGCGCTTTTGCCGGTACCGGTGGCGCCGAGCAGGACCACGTCCTTCTCGCCGTTGTTGATCCGCTCCGTCAGTTCGGCGATCGCGGCTGGCTGGTCGCCCGCAGGCTTGTATTCGCTGACGACTTCGAAGGGCGCTACAACACGGTTGATCTCCTGCGCAAGGCTCATGCATCTAATCTACAACCGGGGTCCGACAGTGAACGTCCAGTCCGTTACGGGCGAACATCGGGCGGGTGGGAGGGCCTCAGGAGGCGTACGACGGCGGTTCCCACCCGGTTGCCGCGGCCCAGGCTTCCATGCCGGGGCAGGCAACGTCCGTGAACCACGGCTCCTTGGCCTCCGCGTACGCCGCCGTCCCGTGGCCCGCGAAGCGTTCGGCGAGGGCCGCCTTGTGCGCCTGGTAGCTCGCGCGCGCGGAGGCGTCGTCCCGCAGCCAGTCCCGGAACAGGAGGGCGAAACGCCACCCGGGCGATCCGGCAACGCGGACGTGGACATTAACGGGCCGGCCGGGGTCGGCGTTCGCGTGGAACCGTTTCTGCCACTGCCCGGGTTCGGGCGAACCGGGTTTGGGTGTATCGGATCCCGCGCCGGGGACCAAAGGGAACCCGGCAGCCGCGAGCAGGGGCGCCGCGCTGTCGGCCGCGTCCAGGTCAGCCACCGCCACCTGCAGGTCGATCACATCCTTGGCGGCCAGGCCTGGCACCGATGTTGACCCGATGTGGTCAACATCGAGAATCAGCCCGGGGGCCGCCGCCGTGAGCCGCGCCGAGACCCTGTCCGCCTGCCGCGTCCACTCCTCCCGGTGCGGCTCGAGGACCGCGCTGCCAATGCGCGGTGCGCGGATGCCGGCCGCCAGGTTATGCGCGAAGGGCACCAGGCGCCCGTCCCAGAGCCGGTCCACCTGCGCCAGCAGCTCCGGCACCGGGCCGGAGTTGTCCAGGACGAC
>JABFWC010000405.1 GCA_013362385.1 Pseudarthrobacter sp. | reverse complement strand
CCGCCGGCACGGGGGCGGAACCCGAGTTCATTGGCCACGGACAGGACGTGGCGCCGCATCTCGGGGGAGACGCCCGTCTTGCCGTTTATAACGTAGGAGACCGTGGCGGCCGAAACTCCCGCCGCCCGGGCCACCGAAGCAGCGGACACGAAACCGGTGGCCTTTCGCGCTGCCAGCAAGCTATCCATTGCTTCCCACCTCCTTTGGTGGCCGTATCGTTTTGTGAACACCGTCACCTTACGAAGCCTTAAATGCTTAAGCAACGTTAAGTGAACCGGCCGCACACGCAGGAATTGATATGTCGGAAATATCCGACATATACTGTCCCGGTGCTTCCCGACGTCTTTGCCGCCGTGTCCAACCCGGCGCGGCGCACCATCCTGGACGAGCTCCGGCAGGGACCCCGAACGGCCGGCGAGCTCACAGGTTTGCTGGATCTCAGCCGTCCTGCGGCGTCCGAACACCTGGCCGTGCTCCGCGAGGCGGGGCTGGTCCGGGAGGAACGGCAGGGTAGGAACAGGGTGTACCGCCTCCAGCCCGCCGGCCTTGCCGAGATCGGCGGCTGGGTGAAGCACTTCGAGCACTACTGGAACCAGCGGCTGGATGCGCTGGCACAACTTCTGGACGAGGAGAAACCGATATGACCGAGAATGCCATCCGGCTCGAACGCCGCTTCCCGCACCCCGCCTCCGCCGTGTGGGCTGCGCTGACCACCCCGGAACTGCTCGCCCGCTGGTGGGCGCCGGGCGACATCGCCCCCGTCGTCGGCCACCGCTTCACCATGGACATGGGTGCCTGGGGCCAGCAGCAGTGCGAGGTCCGCACCGTGGATCCCGGCACGTCCATCAGTTTCCTCTTTTCCGAGGGCATGCTGGACACGACCATCACCTGGCGGCTGGAGCCGGTCGACGGGGGCACCGTCCTTCACCACGAGCACGCCGGTTTCCGACTGGACACCCCCATGGGCAAGCAGGCCATCGAGGGGATGGGCAATGGCTGGCCCGGCCTGCTGACGCGGATCGACGGAGTCCTCGCCGGCGTCTCCTGACGCTTCAGCAGGACGGACGACGGCGGCCCGCGCCCGCCGTCGTCCGCTGGCGCCGGTGCCTAGCGGCTGCGCTCGCTGCCCGCGAGCGGGATGGCGTCGGCCCGCGAGCCCGGTCCCAGGACAACCAAAACATGCCGGACACCGTCCACGGCGGCAGCGTCGATTGCCGTCGCTACGCGACGGACCACTTCGCCACCATCCGATGTGGTAACAGGGGCCAGCCCGGCGTCGTCCGTCCGCCACCAGGCCGTCACCTTCGCCCCGCCCACCGCCTCGGCAACGCCCCGCACCAGGGCTTCGGAGTCGGCGGCAGTCGCCGGACGGGCGCAGACCAGCGTGACCCGTTCGATGACCCGCCTGCCCGCAGGGGCGCTTGCTGCCAGCAGCGCCCGGTCGTGCCGCCACAGCCCGAAGTGGTACCCGGCGACGAGGGCGGCCGCGACCAGCAGCCCCAGCGGTGCCCGGATACGCTCCACGACACTGCCGCCGGAGACATCCCCCAGCAGGAACTCAAACAGCCGGTAGCCGATGACCAGCAGCGAAATGAGTGCCACCACTGCGCTGACGCCAAAGAATGCCACGAGGTACATGCGACGGCCCGGCGGGATCCCGTCGGCAATCCGCGGCTGGTGCCGGGGCTTCCACGCCAGCCACCACACCGGGCCGCCCACCGCCAGGGAACTGATGCCGCCGAGCAGTAGGGTGCGCGTGGCGCTGCCGGCCAGCGGGGACACCGCGGCGGCCAGCAGTGCGTTGACCACCACGCCCACGCCTGACGCGGCGGCCGCCAGTGCCACGGCGGAGGTCACCAGGCGGCTGGCGCGCCGCGTCCTGGGGGAGCGGGATGCGGAGGCAATGCGGTGGTACCGCCATACAAGCGCCCCGATGAGGGCGGCAGAAACGGCCGGGGCCAAGGGTTCCAGCAACAGGTTCTGCGGATCGCTCCTGTCGAACGCCAGCCGCAGGAGGACAAACAGCACCACGCCCAGGCCGCCCAGGGCGGCGATGCCGGCCATGAAAATGCCGACGGCGATCATCGCGGCGTCCACCAGTCCCGTCCGGAAGCGCCGGCCGCCGTCCCGGAACCAGTGCCACCACCAGACCAGGACGCCGCCGACCGCCCACACCAGCGACCTCAAAACCGGGTACCACCACGGCTCAATGGCCGCGGTCAGCGGGAAACCACGGATGGCGACGTCGAGCAGTGCGCTGAGCGCGGCGATCCCGGCTCCGGCACCCAGCAGCAGGCCGAAGACCGACCCGACGACAGCGCGCACGTCCTCAAGGTGGGACGAGGGTTTGGCGGGGTTCTTCCACACCCACCGGTGCCACAGCCAGATGCCGGCCCACACAAGCCCGTTGGCCAGGGGTGACTCCCACGCGGCTTTCCGGGTGCCGATGAAGGACGAGGCAAGGGTCAGGAACGAGGTGGTGAAAAGGATCAGCGCGAAGGCGTACATCGCGGTCAGGTAGAAGCCCCACCCCGCGGCGGTCCGCTCCGACTCGTCGTCCAGCCGCCGCCACACAAACCACCACAGCAGGAGCGCCAGCGGGCCGGCGATCAGGGTAAACGCCAGGGACCGGGCGAGCCCGGCTACGCCAGCGGATGCGAGGACGGAAACGGACGTGAACAGCCGTTCCAGCAGCCCGCTGAGGCCGGAAGCCGCGATCACCACCAGGGCGAACAGCAGGACGTACAGGATCAGCCGGCGCAGGGATGCCAGCGTTCCGCCGGCCGGCGCAGCCGGGGGAGTCGTGGCCGCCGGCAACGTCATGGCTTCACCGGAATTCCCGCGCAGGACATCAGGGGGTACGGCGCCTGGTCGATCATCCATTTTCCCTTCACCTTCAGCAGCGAGAAGGCGTCCTCCGACTCATATTCCGACGAGCCGAAGGGGCCGCCCGGGGACGTCCGGACCAGCGACACCCGCACCGTGGCGGTATCCGTTCGCTCCGTCGTCGAAATCAGCACCACCCGTGCAGGCCTGGGCGCGCCCGGGTAGGAACCGCGGCACGTGGCCCGCGCGGCGTTGCTGAGATAGGAGTCAGCGGTGGCCGTGTCGCCGTCGATTACGGCAGCGCTGTACCGCTGGACCACGCCCGCGGGGCTGGCTTCGTCCAGCGCGGCCGGGCCTCCCCTGGAGAAGACGACGGCGAGCGCCACCACTACCAGCACAACCACGACGCCGACAATCGCCAGCAGGATCCGGTCCGGTCTTCGCGGGGTCTGCTCGTCGTCCATGGCGCAAGTATGCAGTGAGCGGGGGTGTTCTGGCTCGTGTCTTTTCGGCCGATTCTTGCGGGCACATGGATCTACCTGTTGTTTCGGGGTCCTGCCCTCCCGCCAAATATTTCAACTTTGTTGCTTTCAATGCAACGCTTAGCTTTTGCTGGTCCGGGCCCCTGCTCGCCGGCCCTCGGATGCGAGACTGTGAAAAAGCCTGACGTCTGAGAGAAAAATAAACCCTTGACTGTGGTGCGCGTCACGACCTATCTTGAAACAACCACGTTGCAATCTCTGCAACTACGACTCTCACTGGTGGTTACATGCGCACCGAATCAAACCTTCCCGGGGCAGGAGCCATTGCCGATGGCGCCAGCGGCCTTGCCCCCGCCGGCGCTGCCAGCGCCACGCCCGGCAAAGAAGTGCCCGGCAAAGAAGTGCCCGGCAAAGATGTACGACGCCGGGTGGTCATGGCCAGCTTCATCGGCAACTTTGTCGAGTGGTTCGACTACGCCGTTTACGGCTACCTTGCCGCCGTCATCTCCTCGGTCTTCTTCCCTGAAGCCGACCGGCAGACCGCGCTGCTGGCAACCTTTGCGGTCTTCGCCATTTCCTTCTTCGTCCGGCCGCTCGGCGGCTTCGTCTGGGGCCACATCGGCGACAAGGTGGGCAGGCGCAAGGCACTGTCGCTCTCGATCGTCATCATGTCCGTCTCTACCTTCTGCATCGCCCTCATCCCCGGCTACGCCACCATCGGGCTCCTGGCGCCGGTCCTGCTGCTGCTGGTCCGTGTTGTCCAGGGGTTCTCGGCGGCGGGAGAGTACGCCGGCGCCTCCGCCTTCCTCGTGGAGTATGCCCCGGCCAACCGGCGCGGACTCTATGCCGCCGTCGTCCCCGCCAGCACCGCCGCCGGGTTGCTCCTCGGCTCGCTGCTCGCGGCACTGCTCAGCTCCGTCCTCAGTACGGAACGGCTGCATGACTGGGGCTGGCGGCTGCCGTTCCTCCTCGCCGCCCCCATGGGCCTGATCGGCCGGTACATCCGCACCAAGCTGGAGGACACTCCCGCGTTCCGTGCCCTCGCCGCGCAGGAGGACCAGGCAGTCAAGGCGCCGGTGTCCGCCATGTTCCGGACCTACCGGAAGCAACTGGCCATCGCCTGCGGGGCCGTGCTGCTCAACGCCGTCGGCTTCTACGTCATCCTCAGCTACATGCCCACGTACCTTTCGGAGGAAATGGGCTTCGGCCCCACCGAATCCTTCCTGGCCACCACCATCGCCCTGGCCAGCTACATCGGCTTCATCTTCCTCACCGGGATGGCCTCGGACCGCTTCGGCCGGAAGCGGATGCTGATCACCGCCTCCGTCCTGTTCATGCTGCTCACGGTTCCGGCCTTCATGCTGCTGGACACCGGCAACTTCCTGGTCATCGTGCTGGTGCAGATCCTGCTGGGCGGCATGCTCACCCTGAACGACGGAACGCTGCCCAGCTTCCTGGCCGAACTGTTCCCCACCAAGGTCCGCTACAGCGGCTTCGCCGTCAGCTTCAACCTCTCCAACGCCCTCTTCGGCGGCACCGCACCGTTCATGGCCACCCTGCTCATTGGACTGACGCAGACCAAACTCGCCCCCGGCTGGTACCTCGTGGCGGCGTCGGCGGTGTCCCTGATGGCCGTGCTGTTCGCCGCGGAAACCTCGCGCAAGCCGCTCAAGCACGTCTGACCAAGACGTCCCCACAAACCAACCTCGTTACGCAAACCAACACCGGCTGCACAACAGCAGCCGGCACCCATCAGAAAGGCACACCTTCGTGACTATCACCGCCGACAACGCATCCTCCATCGCCGAGCTTGAGCGCCTCAAGGTCCTGCACAACGGTTCCAAGGACAAGCTCACGTTCTCCGACGCAGAGTTCGAGCGCCGCCTGGGCGGACTGCGGCAGATCATGGCCGCCAAGGACCTGGATGCGGTCATCCTCACCAGCTACCACGGCATCAAGTACTACTCCGACTTCCTGTACACCACGTTCGGCCGCAACTACGCCCTGGTGGTCACTGCGGACGACTCCGTCACGGTCACCGCGAACATCGACGCCGGCATGCCGTGGCGCACCTCCTACGGCGAGAACATCGTCTACACCGACTGGCGCCGGGACAACTTCTACTTCGGCCTGCAGGAAGCCCTGCGCCAGCGCGGCGTCAAGGCCACCCGCATCGGCGTCGAGGACGACTTCCTCCCGGGACTCACCCGCGAAAAGATCGCCGCTGCGTTCCCGGGCGCGGAACTCCTGGACGTCTCCCAGGACGCCATGCGCCAGCGCATGATCAAGTCCGCCGAGGAAATCGAAGTCATCAAGCACGGCGCGCGCATCGGCGACCTCGGCGGCGAAGCCATCCGCAACGCGATCCGCGAGGGCATCACCGAGTACGAGGTGGCCCTCGCCGGCACGGAGGCCATGGTGCACGAGATCGCCCGGACCTTCCCCCACCGCGAGGTCCGCGACACCTGGGTGTGGTTCCAGTCCGGCATCAACACCGACGGTGCCCACAACTGGGCCACCACCCGGAAGCTGCAGAAGGGCGACATCCTCTCGCTCAACTGCTTCCCGATGACCTCCGGCTACTACACCGCGCTGGAGCGCACCCTCTTCCTCGGCCAGCCGGACGAGCGCTCCCTGGAGCTGTGGAACATCAACGTCGAGGTGCACCGCCGCGGCCTGGAGCTGATCAAGCCCGGCGCCGTCTGCAAGGACATCGCAGCCGAGCTCAACGAGATCTACATCAGCCACGGACTGCTGGCCAACCGCACCTTCGGCTACGGCCACTCCTTCGGCGTCCTCAGCCACTACTACGGCCGCGAAGCGGGCCTGGAACTGCGGGAGGACATCGACACCGTCCTTGAACCCGGCATGGTGGTGTCCATGGAACCCATGATCACCGTGGCCGACGGCCAGCCGGGTGCCGGCGGCTACCGCGAACACGACATCCTGGTCATCGGCGAGGACGAGGTGGAGAACATCACCAGGTTCCCGTTCGGCCCCGAGAAGAACATCATCGAGGCCTGACCAGCAGCACCGGCAGGGCGGCGTCACGGACACGTGGCGCCGCTTCCGCCGTTTTATGAGGAAAGATGGTGTCCACCATGACTCCTGCACAAGCCAAAGACCCCGGCGGCAACGGAACCGGCACCAACGGCGGGACGGACGCGAAAGGCGCCTCCGTCGTCGTCAATGCCATTGCCGTCCTGCGCACCTTCACCGCGGACGAACCCCTGCTTGGAGTCACGGAGATCGCCAACCGGGTGGGCATGCACAAGAGCAGCGTCTCCCGGATCCTGGCCACCTTCGAGCAGGAAAACCTGGTCGAGCGGGACCCGGAGACCAAGCGGTTCCGGCTGGGCCTGGGCCTGATCGCCGTCGCCGGGCCGCTGCTGGCCGAGATGGAGGAACGGCGCGTCGCCTACCCCGTGCTGCGCCAGCTGGCCGAGCAGACCGGGGAAACCAGCGCCCTCATGCTGTGGAACGGCGATGAG
>JABFWC010000459.1 GCA_013362385.1 Pseudarthrobacter sp. | reverse complement strand
AGTTCCCCGTTGTCCAGCCGGGCCGCGATGCGCTGGTCCGCTGCCGCTGCCGCTGATCCGGGCACGTTCACCGCAACCAGCAGCTCCGGGCTGCCACTGTGGAAGGCCTCGTCCCGAAGCGCGGCGATGCCGGCCACGGCCAGCAGGGGGTCGGCCGAGCGGGCCTTTTGCCGGGCAGCCTCAATCCTGGCCGCATCCTGCGCAAGACTGTCCGCACCGTTCCCCCGTTGGCCCGCGGGAGCAGCTGCCGCAGGCCCGGGCTGGGCAGGACTGGAACCTGCCGCGGGATTCCCGGGACCAGTGCCGGTCACCGCCGAGAGCCACCATGCCGCGGCAGCGACGGCGGCCGCCGCTGGTACGGCGGCGCCCAGCAGGGTCCGCGCGCCCGGCCGGGCAAAAGCACGGGCGCTGGAGTCCGCGTGCTTCCCACGGACAGGGGCGGTGTCTTCGGGCTTGGGGCACGGCTCCAAAGGCTGGGGGAAGGGCATCATACGGGCCGACGGCGCCCGGCCCGCCAGGCGGGATGTCTCCGCCCGCCGCAGCATGCCGCGGAGTCTTGCCTTGCGGCCGCCGGCGGAGTCCGGCCGGGGATCGTGGCGGCGGGTCAGCAGTTCGGGGATGACGGTGGGGTGCACGGCGTCGGCCAGGTCCACCGGCAACGGGGCGGCACTGCGGTACACGGCCGCAGCGAGGGCGAGGGCCGTGGGCCGCTTCCGCCGGTCCGCGTTGAGCCCCGCTTCCAGGGCCAGGGCCAGCTCCTTCGGGACGCCCGGAACCAGCAGGGACAGCGGCGGCCGCCCGGCAGTGCGTCCGGGGGCCGTGCCCGTCAGGCAGAACCATCCCAGGGCGGCGGCGGCGTAGACGTCGCGTTCAGGCTGCAGCCCGGCGCGTACGGCATCCACGGGTGCCGGGTCCAGGAAACCGCGGGTACCCGAAACCTGTCTGGCACCCGGGTCCCCGACCATCCGGGCAATGCCCAGATCGGAAAGCATCGGCTTGCCTTGCCCCGTGAAGAGCACGTTTCCCGGAGCCACGTCGGAATGCGTGAATCCCTTTCCGTGCAGGTAGCCAAGGGCCTGGGCAATGGGTGTCAGGACCGTGACGGTCTCCCCCACGCTAAGCCTGCCCCGTGCCCGCACCAGCTGCGCCAGTGAACCTCCGGCCGCGTAATCCATGGTCAGCGCCGTGCCGGTGCCCGGCCCGGTGACGGGGACGGCGTCGTGCATCCTAATGAGGTGCTGGTGGTCCAGGACCGACAGGATACGGATCTCGCGGCGCACGTCTTCCTCGGCGACGGCCCGACCGCCCGTTTCGTCGGCCACAGGCCGGAAGCACTTCACCGCATATCGCCTGCCCGTCCGCAGTTCGGTGCCCAGCCAAACATCGGCACTGCCGCCGCGGCCGAGCAGCCGCCCCACGTCGTAGCCGGCAATTCCGGGTGCATGTGCATCGTCCATAGTCCATGTCTAGCCCAATCCCCGACACCGTGCAGAAGTTATCCACAGGCAGCTGCGGCTCGCCGCAAACCCGTCCGGGCGGTGAGCTTGGACACTAAACCGGGGCCGTGCGGCTTCGGGGACTAAGCTGGATCCCATGACTCTTGAGTTTTCACAGCTGGGTCTTGCCCCTGACTTCGTCGATTACATGGACGGCTGGGATGCCCAGCGCGAACTCCACGACAAGGTCGTCGCCGGCGCTGCCCCCAGCACCGTCCTGCTCCTGGAGCACGCCGCGGTGTACACCGCCGGCAAGCTCACGGAGGACCACGAAAGGCCTTTTGACGGAACGCCTGTCGTCCCGGTCGACCGCGGCGGGAAACTGACCTGGCACGGGCCCGGACAGTTGATTGCCTACCCCATCCTGAAGCTGAAGAACCGCGCCGGCATCCGGGACTACGTGGAGCGGCTCGAGGAGATCATGATCGCCGTCATGGCGGATTACGGCATCAACGCCGAACGCATCAAGGGCCGCGCGGGCGTCTGGATTAAGGCTGACGCCAAGGGCCCCGACCGCAAGATCGCCGCCATTGGCATCCGCGTCCTGAACGGCGTCACCATGCACGGCGTCGCCATCAACTGCAGCAACGACCTCGCCCCTTACGGGCAGATCATCGCCTGCGGCATCACCGACGCCGGGGTGACCACCATGTCCCTGGAGGCAGGACGGGACATCCAGCCGGCCCACATCGTGGACCGGTTTGTGGAGGAATTCCGCAAGCACGAAGAAGCATTGGTTTCGAGCCCTGAAGGAGCTCTACTGTGACATTGGCGCCTGAAGGCCGGAAGATGCTGCGGATCGAGCAGCGCAACGCTGCCGTTCCGGTCGAACGCAAACCGGACTGGATCAAGGCCAAGGTCCAGATGGGCCCGGAGTTCGTCGGCCTGAAGAACCTGGTCAAGAAAGAAGGCCTGCACACCGTCTGCGAAGAGGCCGGCTGCCCCAACATCTTCGAATGCTGGGAAGACAAGGAAGCCACCTTCCTGATCGGCGGCTCCGAATGCACCCGCCGCTGCGACTTCTGCCAGATCGACACCGGCAAACCCTCACCCCTGGACCGGTTCGAACCCACCAAGGTCGCCCGCTCCGTCCAATCCATGAACCTGCGCTACGCCACCGTCACCGGCGTCGCCCGCGACGACCTCGAAGACGAAGGCGTCTGGCTCTACGCCGAAACCGTCCGCAAAATCCACGAACTGAACCCCGGCACCGGCGTCGAACTGCTCATCCCCGACTTCTCCGGCAACCCCGACCACATCACGGCGATCTGCGACTCCGCCCCCGAAGTCTTCGCCCACAACGTCGAAACCGTCCCCCGCATCTTCAAACGGATCCGCCCCGCGTTCCGCTACGACCGCTCCCTGGACGTCATCACCCAGGGCCGCAACCACGGCATGGTCACCAAATCCAACCTCATCCTGGGCATGGGCGAAACCCGCGACGAAATCAGCGAGGCCCTGCGCGACCTCCACGCCGCCGGCTGCGACCTGATCACCATCACCCAATACCTGCGCCCGAGTGAACGGCACCTACCCGTGGACCGCTGGGTCAAACCCCAGGAATTCCTGGACCTGCAGCACGAAGCCGAAGAAATCGGCTTCCTCGGCGTCATGTCCGGACCCCTGGTCCGCTCCTCCTACCGCGCCGGCCGCCTCTGGGCCACCGCCATGCGCAAAAAAGGCCGCGACATCCCCGCCGAACTAGCCCACCTCGCCGACGGCATCCAGGACTCCGGAACCACCCGCCAGGAAGCCAGCAGCCTCCTCGCCGCGCATTCCTGAGGTCCTTGGGGCAAAGGCCACGGGGCCGGGCACCGGAAGATTCCGGCGTCCGGCCCTTTGCCTTAAGTCACGTAGAATTGAGGCACTATGGCGAAATCCCCTGACTCCAGCAACTCCACCCCGGCGGGCTCCAGCGCGGTGAAGCGCGGCCTGTTCACGCGCAAGCCGAACGAAGCAAAGGCCAAAAAGCCCAGCAGGTTCAAGCAGATCGGCGAGGTCTTCACCATGACCCGCCGCCACGACCCCATGGTCCCGTGGTTGATGCTGCTGGTCTTCCTGGGCGTGGTTGCCGTCAGTTTCCTCGTGGGCTTCTGGCTGGACAACTGGATCACCGGCCTGATCATCGGTATTCCGCTAGGCCTTCTGGCTGCCACCTTCATCCTGTCGCGCCGCGCCGAGCGTGCCGCGTTCGCCCAGATTGAAAACCAGCCCGGCGCCTCGGGCGCCGCCCTTGGCACGCTGCGCCGTGGCTGGATCACCGAGGAACAGCCCGTGGCTGTCAACCCCCGCACCCAGGATGCCGTGTTCCGCGCTGTCGGCCGTCCCGGCGTCGTGCTCGTCAGCGAAGGGCCCGCGCACAGGGTGAAGCCGCTGCTCGATGCCGAACGCAAGCGTCTCGCGCGGATCCTGCCCAACGTTCCGGTGCACACGATCCAGACCGGCCACGGCGAAGGCCAGGTGCCGCTGAGCCAGGTGGCGAAGCAGATGGGCAAGATGAAGAACGAACTGACCAAGCTGGAGGTCAGCACGGTATCCAAGCGCATTGCGTCCATGGGCACCCGGCTCCCCATCCCCAAGGGGATCGATCCTTACAAAGCGCGTCCCAACCGCGGCCGCGAGGAACAGGCGCCGCGGCGCCGGCCCTGCCGGCAACCGGGGCGTTTTTCTTGCCCTCCGACTGGGGGCTTCCTCCCATGCACCCACTACGACAGGACGTTTCATCATGCCCCTGCGGACAGCAGCTCTCCGCGCGTTCCGGATCCTTGCCGTTGCCGAAGCCTTCAGCTGGGCGGCGCTGCTCACCGGAATGTACTTCAAGTGGATCGCCGGCACCACGGACGTCGGCGTCCAGGTGGCGGGACCGATCCACGGGGGCCTGTTCGTGGGTTACGGGTTGGCTGCGCTTGTCCTGTGGCGCGTCCAGCGGTGGCCGTTCCTGGTTGCCGTTTTGGCGGGGGTGTCCGCTGTCCTCCCCTTCGCCACCATTTGGTTCGAACGGTGGGCCGGGCGCAATGGCCATCTCCATGACACCGTCGGTTCGGGCACGGAAGCCGAACTGGAGACGAGCCGCGCTTAGGCGCAGCGCATCGGACAGGGGAAAACGCGCGAAGGTGGAATCCGTGAAACCGAAGCCGGAGGCACCGGCAGCAGTCAGCCAAACGCACGGCCGCCGACGGGCGGTCGCTGTGCTCTCCCTGCTGGGGGCTACGCTGTTCTGGGCCGGCAATTACGTGGTCGGGGCGGCGGCAGTCCAGAGTATTGATCCGTTGAGCCTGGTGTTTTTGCGGTGGTCGCTGGCCGTGGTGCCGCTGCTCGTCGTTGCCCAGCTCGTGGAACGCCCATGCTGGCGGTCGGTCCTGGCCGCGTGGCCGTGGCTGGCAGCGTTAAGCGTGTGCGGCCTGCTCGGCTATAACCTGCTCCTCTATTTCGCACTGGAGCACACGGGACCCTTCAACGCCTCGCTCATTAACGCCTTCAACCCCGCACTGATCACCTTGGCTGCTGCCGTGTTCCTGCACGAACGGCTGACCCCGACGGCGGTCGCCGGCGTCCTCGCAGCACTGGCTGGAGTGCTGATTGTCATCAGCGGAGGAAACTTCGCGAGGCTGGTCAGTTCCGGTTTCGGGACCGGCGAACTACTCATGGTGGGAGCGATCGCCGTCTGGACCGCCTACACGATCATCGGACGCCTGGCACCAAAGATTCCTCCCATCACCGCCACCGCTGTCCAGGCTGCCGTAGCCGTGGCCTTGCTCGCTCCGGTCCGGTTTGCTACCGGCGGCCCGTCCCTGCCGGCGAACGGCTCCGCATTGGCATCCCTGCTGTTCATCGCGGTCTTTCCGTCGGTGCTGTCCTACCTGCTGTGGAACCGGGCGCTCACGGTCCTCCCCGCCGGCGGGGCCGGAGTGTTCCTCAACCTCATTACCGTCTTCACCGCGATATTGACCATTATTGCCGGCCAGGTCCACAGCACGGCCCAGCTCATCGGCGGGCCCATCGTGATCGGCGGCGTGGTGCTCACCAACGCACAGTCTTTCCGGCGGCGGAGCCGGTCCAAAGACACACCCGGGACGTAGACCGGGACCGGCCTAGCGGCGGATCAACAGCGTGTTCATGGCCTTGTCGTGCAGGCCGCGCTGGTCGGGATCGAAAATCACTGCCGGTATCACCAGGCACAGCAGCAGGGTTCTCACCAGGGCCGCGAGGGGTCCGGGCGCACCTCCGCCCGGCTTCACCACGGCGATGCCCATGATGCGGTGGCCGATGCTGTAGCCGAGGGTCCCGACGAGGAGGATCTGCTCGATGGCAAAGACCCCAAGGGTCGCCCAGGAGTCGCCGGCGAAGGCAAAGTTGCTGATCAGCAGTGCGATGCCCCAGTCGATCATGATCGCCACGATCCTGCGCCCGGCCCGGGCGATGGAACCCGGCCCGGACTCCGGCAGGCCCAGCCGTTCCCCTGGATATTTGGAAATGCCTGAGGTATCCGGCCCGCTGAGCCAGGAACCAATGTCTTTGCGATCAACCACCATCCAAGCGTACCGGGCCTTCAGGGGGCGGAAACGACCAAATCGTGGATGGGGTTGGACCACTTTGTGGACCGGCGATAGCGTTGCCATAGCAGGGCATTCTGTAACCTGCCCGAAACAATGCGGACATGGACGGGAAATGCCGGATCCATAGGCTGTTAGCAGTTTCAAGCAAATCCCCGGCAGGTATACGCAGCAGGGAAAACCTCGCGTTCTCCCTGCCTTTGGATTGCGCTGGATCAGATTGGCTTGCGAGCCAGATATTTACATATGCGTTAGGAGCATAGATGTTCAAGACTGCGGACGAAGTCCTCAAGTTCATCAAGGACGAAGATGTAAAGTTCGTCGATATCCGCTTCACCGATCTTCCGGGCGTCCAGCAGCACTTCAACGTCCCCGCCAAGAGTGTTGACGCCGACTTCTTCGTCAACGGCCAGCTCTTCGACGGTTCCTCCATCCGCGGTTTCCAGGGCATCGCCGAGTCCGACATGCAGCTGATCCCGGACGTCACCACCGCGTTCCTGGACACCTTCCGCATGGAGAAGACCCTCGCGCTGAACTTCTCCATCGTGAACCCCCGCACCGGCGACCCCTACCACCGTGACCCCCGCGGCGTTGCGGAGAAGGCTGAAGCCTACCTGGCCTCCACCGGCATCGCCGACACCGCCTTCTTCGCCCCCGAGGCCGAGTTCTTCGTCTTCGACAACGTCCAGTACAAGTCCTCCCCCGAGGGCAGCTTCTACAAGATCGACTCCGAGGAAGCGCACTGGAACAC
>JABFWC010000400.1 GCA_013362385.1 Pseudarthrobacter sp. | reverse complement strand
CGAGGATCCGGCGGTGGCGGCCGGGGTGCTCCGGCAGTTGCTCACCGGCCTGGCTATCCATGACCTCCCGGCTGTCAGGGATATCGCACCCGCTGCCCCGGAGGTTGTCTACGCGCGGATCGCCCCGCCCCTCGGCTACCTGGTGGGTTACCGCGCGGGCGGGATCCTGGTCCAGTTGGTGCTCACGATGGTTCTGGACGGGCCGGATGCCTTCTGGCGCATGTCCATTGCCACCTCCCACGACCGGATCGAGTTGGATTTCCCGCCGGCCTTCGTGCACGCCGGCAGTGCGGCCACCCGTGTACGCGCGGACGGGCGGTGGACGCACTACCGGCGCGACGTGGAGGACGGCTACGTCGCGGAGTGGCGCCTGCTGGCTTCCCTCCTCCGCGGGGCCGTCCCCGTGGAGTACGGCGAACTGCTGGCGGATGCGCACTACGCCATCGGCCTGGCCGATGCCGCCGCAGCCAAGGTCCTTGAAGGAGCGCTTCAGTGATGATGCACGGCTCCAGGGTGGGCGTCTGCACCGCGTCACCGTCCTACCTCACTGCCGCAGCCGGACTTCCCCTCAGTGCCGTCCTTGCCAGTGACGTGCGCGGAGCGGTGGCTGTGATCCCTGGCTCCGGGAACTGGTGGCAGGGCCTGCTGGCGGCCCGGGACCAGGGCGCCGCCGCGGTTGTCATCGCCGACCCGAAGATGCTCCCGGGCGAATCCCTTGATGCCCGCTCCTGGCAGGGACCGGCCGCGGACATCCCCGTGGTGGTGGAACGGCCCCGGCTGCGCCCCGACCTGGTATCCGATTCCGTCGGGGCGAGGCGGGGGAGGCCGGCGCGGATCATCACAGTTGAGTGTGCTGCCCCGGTTGCGGGGCTGGACGAGGTGATCCGTGACGGGGTTGGCTGGGTGCGCTCCCTTGCCCAGGGGCCGGTGGCCCTCGTGGCAGGCCGCTCTACCGCCCAGGGCCGGATGGCGCTCTTGGATGCCGCAGCCGCGGAGGGTGGGTCAAGGCCTGCCACGCTTCTGGGGACCGTGCTCAGCGGACCCGACGGCGGAGGCCTCCTGCAGGTGCTGGCCCTCGGCGAGGTGCGCACGGAGTTGGTCCTGGATGAGCCTGCCGGGCTGGTCCGGCTGGAGACGTCGACGGCGGACGGAACCATGCGGGCACCGCAGCGTTACGAGTCGTCGCCACGCCTCGCGCTGCGCAGGGCGATCGAGGCGCTCTCGTTGGGGGAGTCCGTGGCTGACCTGGAGGAACTGATGGAGGACATGTCGCTCGCCAGGGAGCTGCTGGGAATCCCGCAAGGCGGGGGAGATGTTGAAAGCAGGCAATCTTTTGTTGCTTTACGACCTAAGTCTCGGTATGCTCGGAAGTGGCGCCGGGGTTCCCCTGGGACCCGTTCTCCGTCGTGATGCTGCGGCGGAGGCACACCACGTCGCGTCGACGGCCCGATCGTTCGGGTAGATCACATGCAACTATCGCCTGTCAGGCTCCGCCTCCTCGTCGCCTCCCTGTTGACTGTTTCCTTCCTCGGGGCGCTGGACCACACGGTGGTCTCCACATCCCTGGCCACCATCTCCGGAGAGCTCGGTGCGCTGCAGCTGATGAGCTGGGTGGTAGTGGGATACACCCTGGCCAGCACCGTGCTGCTTCCCGTGCTCGGCAAGCTCGGGGACGTCCTGGGCGCACGCCGGATCTTCCTCGCGTCCCTGGTGGTGTTCCTGGCCGCCTCATTGGCCTGCGGCTTCGCTGCGGACATGGCGTGGCTCATCGCCGCCCGCGTCCTGCAGGGCATGAGCTCCGCGGGTCTCCAGCTGATGTCGCAGACCATCATTGCCCGCGTCACTACCCAGCGCGAACGGCCCCGCTACATGGCCGTGATCGGCGCGGCGTTTCCCATAGCCATCCTGGTGGGTCCCGTCCTGGGCGGTGCCATCACTGACTACTTGGGCTGGCAATGGGTGTTTTGGATCAACCTGCCGGTGGGTGCCGCTGCCCTGGCCCTCGCCCTGGCCGCCGTGCCGCACGTGGAACCGGGCCCCGCGCCCGGCCACTTTGACCTCGCCGGGGCGGTGGTTTTCACCGCTGCCCTGGTGGCGCTGGTCCTCACCGCCTCCTGGGCTGTGGCGCAGCCCGGCTCTGCCGGGACCGCGCTCGCCGTCAGCCTCCTGGGCTTCATTGCCTTCTTCCTGATCGAGCGGCGTGCCCCCGAGCCCATCGTGCCGCTCCAATTCTTCGCCAACCGAACGATTGCTGTAGGCACGGCACTCTCGGCGATCATCGGCGTCGGGCTCTTCTCCATCACCGCCTACCTGCCCACGTACTTCCAAATGGCCTACCGCACCAGCGCCACCGTGTCCGGCCTCGTCCCCATCGCCACCGTCTTCGGCATGCTGGCCAGCAACCTGCTCACCGGCTGGCTGGCCAGCCGCACCGGCCGGTACCGGGTCTTCCCCATCGCAGGCACCGTGCTGGGGGCGGGCGGACTCCTGGTGATGGCACTGCTGCCCGCCGGGCTTCCGCTTTGGGCGCCCATGATCGTCATGGCGGCTGTGGGCATGGGAACGGGCGCGTTCATGAGCCTGATAGTGGCCGTCGTCCAGGGCGCCGCACCTGCCAGCCAGACCGGCACCATCACCGCGACCATCAACCTGGTCCGCCAGGTGGGATCGACGGTGGCGACGGCGGTCATCGGCGGCGTGGTCGGCTCCGGCGTCGCTGCCCTCCTGCCCGCAGGACTTGACGCGGCAACGCTGACCCCCCAGTTCGTGCACGGGGCGGCGCCGGAAGTCCAGGCCGGCATCGCCCAGATCTACGGCACCGTGTTCACCCCCATCTTCCTCGCCCTCGCAGCCGCCTACGCCCTGGGAATCGTGGCCGCCATCCTGCTCCCGCACGGCCGCCTTTCCGACGAACCCGTTCCCGCCCGCACCCCTTCCGAATCCCTCCCGGCCTGATTTCAAAGGAGACATCATGTCCAACGCCACCATTGCCGTCGTCGGCAGCGGACCCATCGGCTCCACCTATGCCCGCAAGCTGCTGGAGCAGCTCCCGGAAGCCCGGGTGGTGATGTTCGAAGCCGGCCCGCAGCTGACCGCCGTCCCCGGCGAGAGCGTCCGCAACATCCCGGACCCCGCGGAAAAGGCGCGCGCCCGCGAGATGTCGCAGGGACCGCAGGCCGGGGCCTACCGGGAATCGCTGGGCATCCCCGCAGCAACTGTCACCGAGGGGATGTTCACCGCACGCCAGGGCACGCACCTGCTCGACTTCGGCGGGACCGGCTCCGCCCACGCGCCGTCCTTCCCGGCAGCGGCCGCCGCGACCAACGTCGGCGGCCAGGGTGCGCACTGGACCTGCGCGACGCCGTCGCCCGCCTTCAGCGAAAAGGTCGCCTTCATCGGCGACGACGAATGGGACGGGCTGATCGAGGAGGCCAAGGGCCTGCTCCACGTCCACAACGCCGCGTTCGCCGACTCAAGGGTCGGGGAAGCCATCCGCTCGCTGCTGGACGAGGAGTTCGGCGCGGAACTGCCCGAAGGCTACGGTGTCAGCACCCTTCCGGTGGCGGGGGATCCGCAGCCGGACGGGTCCGTGCGCTGGGCGGGCGCCGACGTCGTCCTTGGGCCCCTCGTGGACAAGGGCAGCCCCCTGTCCAAACGGTTCGAACTCCGGGACCTTTCCCTCGTGCGCCGCGTGGAACTGGACGGAAACCGCGCTGCAGGCGTCACCGTCCAGGACCTCCGTACGGGGGAGGAGTCGTTCGTGGCGGCTGACGTGGTGGTGGTGGCCGCCGATGCCTTCCGCTCGCCCCAGCTTTTATGGGCCTCCGGCATCCGGCCGCAGGCCCTGGGCCACTACCTGACCGAGCACCCGGTGGTCATCTCCACCGTGGCGCTTGATGCCGAAAAGATGGGCCGCTTCGCTACGGAGGAGGACCTCCAGGCCGAACTCGCCCGCCGGGCGCAGAACCCCGCCGATCCGGTGGCGGCAGTGAACCGCATTCCCTTCTCCGAGCCGGACCACCCCTTCTCGGTGCAGGTGATGTACTCCGAATCGACCCCGTTTCCGATGGAGCCCGGAACCCCGTACGCCGACAACCGATGGGGCTACGTCAACATGGGCTACGGCATGCGCAAGCAGCCCCGCTTCGAGGACGCAGTCACCTTCGACGACAACGAGGCGGACTACCGGGGCTTCCCGAACATGACCATCGAATACGCGCTCACCGAGCGGGAAGAAAAGGAGATCGCCGAGGCCACCGAGCGGCTGCGCCGTGCCGGGAAAGCCCTCGGCGTCTTCGTGGCCGAGCCGCGCCTCATGCCGAACGGCTCCAGCCTGCACTACCAGGGCACCATGCGGATGGGGGAGACGGATGACGGCACCTCCGTGGCGGACCCCTGGTCCCGCGTGTGGGGCTACGAGAACCTGGTGGTGGGCGGCAACGCGCTCATCCCGACGGCGACGGCAATGAACCCCACGCTGATGAGCGTGGCCATCGCAGTCCGCGGCGCCCGCAGGGCTGCCGAGGAGCTGGGTTCCGGCAGCGCCTGAGCCGCAGCGGAGGCCCGTGGCACGGCTAACCTGTGGGTATGAAGAACCTGGACCTGAACCTGCTGCCCCACCTGCAGGTCCTGCTCGAGCTGCGGAACATCACCAGGGCCGCCGAGCGGCTCCAGCTAAGCCAGCCGGCCACCAGCGCGGCCATGGCCAGGCTCCGGCGCCATTTCGACGACGAGCTCCTGGTCCGCAACGGCCGCACCTACGAGCTCACGCCCTTCGCGCAGTCCCTGGTGCCGCTGGTTGATGAAGCGATGCTGCACATCCAGCGGGCCACCCGCGTCCGCTCGGGTTTCGACCCGGCCACCAGCGAGCGGGAGTTCGTGATCGCGGCCTCCGACTATGCCGCTGCGCTGATCGTCGGCCCGCTGCGCGGCATCCTGGGGGAGGAGGCTCCCGGCGTCGCCGTGGACTTCGTTCCCACCTCCGGGATCCAGGGCCAGATGGCCGATTATTCAAAAATGGACCTGCTCGTTGGTCCCACGGGGTACAGCCTGCAAGGGACCAGCAGGCAGCTCTTCCGGGACAGCTTCGTGGCGGTCGCGGACGCCGCGAATCCCCTGCTCCGGCAGCCCCGGCTCAGCCTGGCCGACCTCGCCACGGTTCCCCACGCCGTCGGCTATTTCGGCGAGGGCATCAGCACCCCGGCCGACAAGCTGTTCGAGTCGCGGGGGATCCAGCGCCGCGTGGCCGCGGTGGTGGCCGGGTTCCTGTCCCTGCCCCTGCTGGTCGAGGGGACAGACCTGGTGGCGCTGGTGCCCGGCATGCTGGCCGGCCGGGCCCAGCGCGGCGCCAAGATCGCCGTGCTGCGGTTCGCCGACGACGCCGAGGCGTCCCTGGTGGAGGCCATGTACTGGCACCCGTCCCAGGCGGAGGATCCGGCCAGCGTCTGGCTGCGGTCTGTGGTGCAGCGTTCGTGCGCGCGGCTGCATGAGCTCTTTCCGGCCAAGGCACACCCGCTGACCATCCACGCGGCGGATACCACCTAGACGCCAACCGCGGTTCCCCGGCCGGCCGTTCGCTGCGACAGTCTTAAGGACTCTCGAGGAAGGAACCAGCATGCCCGCTTCCAGCCAGCGCCTGGCCGGCAAGACCGCCGTCATCACCGGAACGGCCAGCGGCCAGGGCAGGGCCGCGGCCCTCGCCTTCGCTGAGGCAGGCGCGCTGGTGGTGGGCTGCGACATGGACGACGACGGCGGCGCGGCCACGGTCGAAGCGGTTACCGACGCCGGGGGCAGGATGAGCAGCAGCCGGGTCGACCTGACCGACGAGGCCGCGGTGGCAGCATGGGCGGCGGGCGCCGCCACGGAACACGGCCAGGTGCACATCCTCTACGCCAACGCCGCCGTCACCCGGTTCGCCCCGGTGGATCAGCTCACCTTTGCCGACTGGAAGTGGAACGTTGAGCACGAGATGGACGTGGTGTTCCTGCCGGTCAAATACTTCTGGCCCCAGCTGGTCCAGGTGCCGAACGCCGCGATCGTGCTGGTGGGCTCCACGGCAGGAGTCACCGGGTCCATGACCAACGGCCGGCTTGCGCACACAGCCAGCAAGGGCGCCGTGGTGGCGATGACCAAACAGCTCGCGGCGGAGGGGGCGCCCCATGGGCTGCGGGTCAACGCCGTCAGCCCCGGGATGATCCGCACCGCAGCGACCGAAGGCAATCTGCTCGCTCCCGACCACCCCATGCGGACCATCGCCGGCAGCATCCCGCTGGGCCGGATCGGTGCGCCGGAGGAGGTTGCCAGGTGCGCGCTGTTCCTGGCCTCGGACGAGGCCTCCTACGTGACCGGCGCCAACCTCATGGTCGACGGCGGGTGGTCGGCGGTGCTGCCCGGCTGAGCTAGCGGTCAGCGCAGGGCGTCGGAGACGGATTTGGCGCCGCCGTGCGCGGACTGGCCGCCGTCCACCGGGATTTCCGCTCCGGTGACGTAGGAGGCGAGCGGGCTGAGGAGGAAGAGTACGACTCCGGCCACCTCCTCCACGGTTCCGGTGCGGCCCAGCGGTGTCTCGGCCAGGGTCGCCTGCCGGAATTCCGGTTTGGCGCCCGCTGTCATGGGAGTTTCGATGAAACCGGGATGGACGGTGTTGACGCGGATTCCCCGTGGGCCCAGCTCCAGGGCCGCCACCTGGGACATTCCGCGCAGCGCCCATTTGCTGGCCGTGTACGCCACCGGGTAGTGCGCGGTCAGGGCTGCGACCGATCCGACATTCACGATCGATGCCCCCGGGGACATCAGCGGTGC
>JABFWC010000487.1 GCA_013362385.1 Pseudarthrobacter sp. | reverse complement strand
CAGGACCACTGCCGCCAGCAGCAGGATCCGCTGCAGGGCGAAGTCCAGTCCCTCGACGGTGACGCGGGCAGGACCCCATTCGGCCAGCAGCGTCCGGCCCTCGGGGAAGAACAGCCCGTGCAGGACCAGCAGCGACAGACCGAGCGGAACCATGACGGCGGCAGCCGCGGGCACCACGCGGCGGGCGGTGCCGGCCGCCAGGGACAGGCCAAGGCCTACGGCGACCACACCGAGGGACACCGCCCAGCTGGCGGCCGCCGTCGTGATGACCGCCGTGCTGCCCGCAGCGGCCAGCAGCGTCAGCGGATTAAGCCGCTCCGTCACAGGGCCCGGTCAGCCGTTCCGTCCGGTGCCGGGCGCGGTGCCCTGCGCCGGGGTTTCAGCATGGCTGGTGCCGGGTACAGCCTGGTCCTTGCCGGCCAGCACGCGGTGGCGGCGGATGAAGGGGAACTGCTGGCGGGTCCGCCGGGGCAGGGCGTACACCAGCAGGGCCACGAAGGTGAAGGCTATGGCCTTGTCCATAGGGTCGGAGATCAGTGCCTGCTTGGTGATGGCCGCGAGGAGCGTGTCACCCATGGCTCGGAAGGCGCTGACGATGGCGCCGGTGGCCACGCCGGACGTTCCGCCGAAGACGAAGGCGGCCACCGGTGCCGAGACCACGCCCGCGATGATACCCGTGACGAACCCGGCCACCGGGGCGAGGTAAAAGCGCCGGAAGAGTCCGTAGCGGGCGGCGAGCCCGGCCAGGCACCCGATCAGCGCGGCTCCTGCGGCGAACGGCAGCACTGTCGGGTTGAAGAAGGACCAGACGATGCTGCTGAGCGCACCGGTTGCCGCCCCGGCGGCCGGGCCGGCCAGGACGGCGATCAGGACGGTGCCGATCGCGTCCAGGTAGAAGGGAACCAGGGTGCTGCCCACGAACTGGCCCAGCACGATGTTCAGGACCAACGCCACCGGGATCAGCACCAGGGTGGAGGCGGGCAGGGCGGGAAGGACGGCGACGATCAGCAGGACCGCCCCGGCGAGGAACCCGGAGAGCGCGATCAGTGCCGAGGCGCTGCCCGGGCCGCCGGTGATGTCCGCGGGCTGGTTGAGGACCAGGTAGACGTACGTGGCGGCAATGGCCAGGGCGCCGAGGATTTCCAGCAGCCGGCGGCGCGCGGGGCGTTCCTGGCTCGGAAGCGTCAGGGAGGGCGATGACATGGGATGTTCCTTTGGGTGCGGGCAGGGGCCCGGTTGGTCCGGGCTGGGTGTCGCCGCCTATGTCACCTCGGCAGCAGCCGGCGGCAACTGCGCCGGGCCGGTCCGTGGCCTATTCTACTGTCCCGCCACTGCAAACGCGCGGGGCTGCACCACCCTGGGCGGGGCCCTTCAGCCGAGCCGCCGGGCCATGCGCCCGACGGCGGACACGAGTTCGTGGAATGCCTGCTCCGGGTTGTTGCCGGAGACGATCCGGGCGTTGGGCGGCGCACCCCAGAGCCCCCGGAAGTCGGCGACCGTTGTCCCGATCAGCAGCGGAGACTCGGTTTCGACGTCGGCGGAGGCGGGCCGGGCGCTGTACTCAAGCGTGCCGGCGGCGACCCCGGCCGCGAAGAAGTCGTGGACGTGGGCGAGGTATCCCTGGTCGTAGAGCCGGTGGAACTCGAAATAGAAACGCAGGGCGTCGGACAGGTGCCGGACCAGAGTGTTGTCCGAGGTGCTGCGCTGGCCTGCGGGCTGGTCCGGCAGCACGAGTTCGGGGACCTGCGCGCCGGCGGCCTCTGCCAGGGCCGCGACGTGGGCGGGGCGCAGCTCCATCCGCTCGGTGGTGTCCAGCGAACAGACGATGGGCAGTTTCTCCAGCGGCCAGCCACGATAGGCAGCGTAGACCTCCTTGGCCGCGTGCGGATCGACGTGCGTGTTCCATTCGGCGGTGGGTGTGGTGTTGCCCTGGTGGTAGAAGGCCCCGCCCATGATGACCACTTTGGCCAGCAGGTCCGGCAGGTCCGGGGCCTTCCGCAGCGCCAGCGCGAAGTTTGTCAGGGGTGCCGTGATGAGCGCGGTCAGTTCCCCGGGCCTGGCGCGGGCGTGTTCAATCCAGAGGTCGACGGCGTCCCGCGGCGAGAGCCGTCCTTTCGGTTCGGGCAGGACGGCGTAGCCGATCCCCTGCGGGCCGTGGGTTTCCGGGGTGGTGAGCAGGGGGATGGACAGGGGTGCCCGGGCGCCGACCGCCACTTCAACCCCGGGCCGGCCGCACAGTTCCAGGAGGGCGAGGGTATTGCGGGCCACCTGGTCGGCGTCCACGTTGCCGGGAGAGGCGGTGACGGCCACGAACTCCGTGTCCGGGAGCGCCGCCAGGTAGGCAAGCGCAAGGGCGTCGTCGATGCCGGTATCGACATCCAGCAGGTATGCGGGCACGGCTGCCTAGAAGAGTGCGACCTTGGGTACGGCGGGGAAGATGTCGTCGAGGGCGGCAAGGTCTTCCGGCGTCGGAATCCAGTCCGCGGCGGCGGCATTCTGCCGCACCTGCTCCGGCCTGGTGGCCCCGGCGATGACACTGGCCACCGAGGGCTGAGCGGCAAGCCAGGAAAAGGCGACCTCGATCTCGGTGAGGCCGCGTTCCTTGGCGAATGCACTGAACCTGCCCAGCTGTTCCCAGTCGGCGTCGTCCACCATGTTGGTGCGGGTGTGGCTCAGCCGGGAACCTGCGGGCGCGTGCCCCGGCGAGTACTTGCCGGTCAGCAGCCCGTTGGCCAGCGGGAAGTACGGCAGGACGCCGAGCCCGAATTCCTCGGCGGCGGGTGTCACTTCCTGCTCGGCCCGCCGGTCCAGGAGGTTGTAGTGGTTCTGGGTGGAGATGAAGCGGGCGGTGCCCAGTTCCCGGGCCACGTATTCCGCCTGCGCGATCTGCCAGCCGGCCCGGTTCGAGTGTCCGATGTAGCGCACCTTGCCGCTGCGGACCAGGGTGTCCAGCGCCGCGAGCGTCTCGTCGATGGGGGTCAGCGGATCCGGAGTGTGGAATTGGTAAAGGTCGATCCAGTCCGTGTCGAGGCGCCGCAGCGACGCCTCGACGGCCGAGATGATGTAGCGGCGGGAGCCGCGGGCTCCGAAGTCGGGCCCGTTGGCGCCCTTCATGTCCATGCCGAACTTGGTGGCGACGACGACGCCGGCGCGGCGGTTCCCGAGCGCCTTGCCGAGCATGGTCTCGCTGAGCCCGGGTTCGCGTCCGTAGGTATCGGCAACGTCGAACAGGGTGATGCCGGCGTCCAGCGCTGCATGGACGACGGCGTCGGTGGCGTCCTGCGACTCGGTCGCCGTGTTGGCGCGGCCGAGGTTGTTGCAGCCCAGGCCCACGGTGGAGACGCTCAGGCCTGATTTTCCGACACGGCGGTAACTGGTCACGGACGCCTCCTAAAGGCTGAAGCTGCTGGCGGGCTTGGCGGAATGCTTGAGTTTGAAGTGCTCCGGTTCGCCGTGCGGTGCGGCGCCGATGCTGAGCTTGGTGAAGTCCAGGTCCTCGCCGCGGATGCAGACCTTGATGGCGTTGACCGCTTTGTTCACGTCCGGGCAGAGGCAGTAGATGTTGAGCTTGAAGTCGCTGAATTCCGAGCGCTCCACCGTTCCCAGCCCGCGCCAGGCCAGGTGGCTGATGAGGGCGTCCATGGCCTTCTTCTGCAGGAAGCGGTCACGTTCGGTGCCCTCCCTGGTCTTGAGGGCGAACTGGGCCACCACCCAGGACTGCTGTTCCGCGGGGAGCTCGGCGTATCCGTCCTCCGCGCACTGCGCCGCGAAGGCGTCCAGCAGCCCGTCGGCCGCGGAGGCATCGGTGACGTCGGTCTCCTCGGTCTTGCTCTGGTGCCCTACGACGCCGAAGTTCATCACGAACTGCGAGTAGTCCTCGTCGAACCAGGCTTCCCGGAAGTGGAGGGTCCCTTCGTCGTCGCGCTTGTAAACCCTGACAATTCCGCTCATGTGCGTCCTTTTGCAAACCATTCAATGTCGGAGCCGTCGAAGGGCGCCTGCCGGGCCTTGACGGCGTGGTACAGCTCGTCCGCGGCCGCCTGGATGTCTTCGATCAGCTGCTGCGGGTAGTTCATGGCGACGCTGTGGTCCGCGAATTCGTCCTGGTCGTCGATGAACACCCCGCGCTGCTCGGTGCGGATGACATCGAGGTCCATGTCGATCACGTGGAACTCGGTGACGGCGGGCCGGATGTCCGTCCATTCATGCCCGACCGCCAGGTCCACATAGACCCTGACGCCGTTCGGGTGGGCCGAGTCATAGAACGTGGCCACCCAGTCACCGTGGCGCGGGACCAGCAGCACCGCATCGGAGCGGGTGTAGAACGCCGCACCGGGGCGGGAGCAGAATTCGTTGGTGCCCTGGAAGATCCACCAGCCGTGCCGGTCTTCGCCCAGGTAGCGCCCCGGCACCACCCAGTGTGCCTTCCCGTTCCATTTCCGGTTGCGGGAAACTACCAGCTGGCCCTGCTTGAGCCCGTTAGGGATGCGGGTGGTGGTGGTGTGCAGGACCGGCCCCGACTCCCCCACGGCGGCCGGGTACTTCAGCGCATCCTCTTCCCTCACAGGATCGGGAGGCTGCCGGTCGTGGGATGCTGCTGCCCCGGAAGGGGGCGCGCAAACGGAACCTTGGTGCCCAAAACCTGCGCGACGATGTCGTGCGTGATCTGCTGGGCGGTGAGTCCCACCCGCTCCAGGACCTGGCCGCGGGTGCCGTGGTCAAGGAACTCGACCGGCAGGCCCACCTCGTTCAGCGCCGTGTCGACGCCGGCGGCCCGCATTTCCTGGCGGATCCGGGAGCCTACTCCGCCCGCGCGGACACCGTCTTCGATGCAGACCACCAGGCGGTGGTGCGAGGCCAGCGCGATGATGGAGCGGCGGACCGGCAGCACCCAGCGCGGGTCCACCACGGTGGTGCTGATGCCCTGCGCGCCGAGCCTGTTGGAGACGTCCAGTGCGAGCTCGGACATCGCGCCGACGGTGACGATCAGGACGTCGTTCTCCGTGGAGCCGGACGGCCGGCGGGCGAGGATGTCCACGCCGTCGCTGAGCCGTTCCAGTGCCTCCACCTCGGGGCCGACCGATCCCTTGGAGAAGCGGACCACTGTGGGGGCGTCGCTGATCGCAAGGGCTTCGCGGAGTTCCTCGCGCAGCCGGGTGGCGTCGCGGGGCGCGGCAAGGTGCAGTCCGGGGACGATTTGGACCATGGCCATGTCCCACATGCCGTGGTGGCTGGCGCCGTCGGGGCCGGTGACGCCGGCGCGGTCAAGGACGATCGTGACCCCGGCCTTGTGGAGGGCGACGTCCATGAGCAGCTGGTCGAAGGCACGGTTGAGGAAGGTGGCGTACACGGCCACGACCGGGTGCAGGCCCCCGAACGCCATGCCCGCGGCGGCCGTGAGGGCGTGCTGCTCGGCGATGCCGACGTCGATGACGCGCTCCGGGTGCCGGGCCGCGAATTTGTGCAGCCCCACGGGGATGAGCATCGCGCCGGTGATGCCGACGACGTCGTCGCGTTCGTCGGAGATGGCGGCGATTTCGTCTGCGAACACCGAGGTCCAGGACTGTGCGCCGGCCGAACCCGTTGGCTCGCCGGTTTCGGGGTCGATGATGCCGACGGCGTGGAACTGGTCAGCTTCATGGGCGCGGGCGGGCGCGTAGCCGTGTCCCTTTTCGGTCATGGCGTGGACGATGACGGGGCCGCCGTAGTTCCTGGCCGTGGACAGGGCGTTCTCCATTGCCTGGAGGTTGTGTCCGTCCACCGGCCCGATGTACTTCATGCCGAGGTCTTCGAACATGCCCTGCGGCGCCCACCAGTCCTTGATGCCCTTCTTCATGGCGTGCAGGCTCTTGTAGGTGAACTGGCCTGCCGGGCCGCCGTTCTGCAGCTTCTTCTTCCACCAGTCCAGGGCGCCCTCATAGGCAGGCGCAGCCCGGAAGGAGTCGATGGTGGGGCGCAGCGAGGCGAGGTAGTCGGCGAAGCCGCCCACGGTGGGGGCGTAGGAGCGGCCGTTGTCGTTGACGACGATGACCACCCGGCGCTTCTTGTCAGCGGCGATGTTGTTGATGGCCTCCCAGGCCATGCCGCCGGTGAGCGCACCGTCACCCACGATGGCGACGACGTGCCGGTCGCTGTCACCGGTGAGTTGGCGGGCGCGGGAGATGCCGTCCGCCCAGGACAGCGAGGAGGAGGCGTGCGAGCTTTCCACGACGTCGTGCTCGGATTCGGCGCGTGACGGGTACCCGGAGAGGCCGCCTTCCTGGCGGAGGGTGCTGAAGTCCTGGCGACCGGTCAGCAGCTTGTGGACGTAGGACTGGTGGCCCGTGTCGAAGACGATGCTGTCACGGGGGGATTCGAAGATGCGGTGCACGGCCAGCGTCAATTCCACGACGCCGAGGTTGGGTCCGAGGTGGCCGCCCGTCTGGGAGACGTTCGTGATCAGGAAGTCCCTGATCTCCGAAGCCAGCTGTTCCAGCTGTTCCTCGGTCAACTCGTTCAGGTCCTGCGGATTCCGGATGGTGTCCAAGATTCCCAACGACCCCTCCTTCGGGTGGTAGACGTGCCGTTTAACTCTAACGCCTCGCCTTGGCGGCGAGGCCCGGGTGCAAAGCCGAAGCCCCGGCTGGTCGGTGACCGGCCGGGGCTTCGTCGATGATGCTGCCTGCGCAGCAGTTACCGCTAGTTCGCGGAGATCTGCCGCAGCACGTACTGCAGGATGCCGCCGTTGCGGTAGTAGTCCGCCTCGCCCGGGGTGTCGATGCGCAGGACGGCATCGAACGTCTTCGAGGAGCCGTCCTCTGCGGTGGCGGTGACCTTCAGGGTCTTGGG
>JABFWC010000312.1 GCA_013362385.1 Pseudarthrobacter sp. | reverse complement strand
GGACGCGCGCGACCAGGGGCGGCAGCGGGGAGATCCTTCCGAGCAAGGCCGCGGAAGACGACGCCCGCAGCTGGGGTGACCGGGAGGACGACCACGACACCTGGTTGAAGGAACAGAAGCCACCGCACTGGGGCTGACGGCTGTGGTGCGGCCTGCCGGCTGCAGTGCGGCCGGCCTCCGGCGCGGGATTCCCGTCGGGAGGTGCCGGCTGCCCTGATCCCACGGGGGCGGCCTGAACCCGCCGAGGCGACCGATCTCACGGGGGACCGACCAGGACGAAGAACAGCCGGCCCTGGGTGGAGGCGCCGGCGAGGCGGACTGAGTGGTCCGCGGTGGCCGCCACCACGATGAGTCCGTCGTTCTCGGCACTGCCGAGCCACTGCCCGCTCTGGCCGCCAGTGTTGGAGGTCCAGAGCACGGGAACTGCTGCGGCCAGGACCTCGGAGGGACCCTGCTGGTCAAACCCGTTGGCCGATGTCAGCACCACATTGACCAGCTGGCCAGGGGAGACGAGCTGGATGGATGCGGCGTCCGCCATGCGGAGCGGAACCGCTGCTGAACCGGGCGGGGTGCCGGCCAGCAGCCCGGGACCCAGCAGTTGGGCATCCGTGAGGAGCTGGCCCTTGCGCAGGGGCACCGCGAGCTGCCTGCCGGCTGCGGCGGCGTCATCCTGGAGGGAACCGTCGGCCACCATTCCCGGCGGGACCTGGATCCGGGCCAGGTCCGCGGCCGTCACTGCGCTTCCGGCCGGAAGATCCCGGGCTGCGGCCACCGCCGTAACAGTTGAGAGCGGGGCGGGAGTAAGCTGCTGGACCGCCATGGCCGCAGCCGCGCACAGCAGCAATGCTGCAACCAGCCTTCGGTTGCGGTTCAGCCAGCCGGCAAGGCGGGTCCACGGCGGACGGTCGTTGCGGCGGGCGGCACTGTTTTGGCGGGCGGCAGTAGTCGGATAGCCATTGCGGCGGCGTCGGGAGAGTCTGGGCATGCGCCCACGCTAGTTGCGGTAAATGCTTCCGGGGAGCCGGACTTGGCGCTATGTGGACAAAGGCGGCCGGCGCTGGAAGGCGCCGGCCGCCGTCGTACTACGGAATGTGCCGGTTCAGCTGGCGGCAGCTGCCGGAGCCGAAGCGGCCGGGGCAGCAGCGGGCGCAGCCGGAGCCGCGGCGGGCGCGGGGGAGACGGAGCTGCCCTTGGAATCGCGGGAGTCCGTGCGGTAGAACCCCGAGCCCTTGAAGACGACACCCACGCTGTTGAACTTCTTGCGCAACGCACCCTGGCATTCGGGGCAGGACGTGAGGCTGCTGTCCGAGAACGACTGGACGATGTCGAAGGCGTGGCCGCAATCCTTGCAGGCGTAAGCATATGTTGGCACTGGTGCTCCTCCTCTTGGGCAAACGAGAGGTCCCGTGCTGCCACCTGGTGAACCATTAGCAGTCGCAGGGCCTGAGTGCTAATTCTAGCATTCCCTGCTGTCCGGCCGGGCCTGACCCCCGGACCGGCTCAGGCACCCGCGTCCAAGGGCATGAACCCGGACGGCAGGAGTACTGCCGGGACGGGCCGGTCGAACTCTTCGGCCGGAATCCTGCCCGCGGACAGCAGTTCCCCGTCGTAGATAACCGCAGCGAGCGGAATATCCTTCCCGGCGGTGGCGAGATGGCCCAGGAACTTGTCGTAGTAGCCGCCGCCCTGCCCGATCCTGTTGCCCGCCCGGTCCACCGCCGTCGCCGGAATGAAGAGTGCGGCGGCCTCTCCCGCCACATCAGGGCCGTACCGCGGACCGTCCGGTTCCAAAATCGGCGCGTACCTGCTGCGCACGAAGGCCGTCTCCGGTGTCCAGAACACCCAGGCCAGTTCCCGGCCCGGCTCGCACACCGGAAGGAGGACCTGGTGGCCGGCTGCATGCAGCGCCGCGATCAGGGGCAGCGTGGGAGGCTCCTTTCCCACGCCGAGGTAGACGCACACCGTCGCCGGACGCCCGCCGGTAACAGACCCCGCCCACGCTTCGCCATGCCGTGCCAGACCGGCGCCCGCTGCCTCCAGTTGGGCCGGCGTCAGCGTGGCGCGCCGGCGCCTGTGCGCAGCGCGGATGCCGTCCTTGATGGTGTTCGACTCCTGCAGCATGGTGTCCTTCCTGCCTTGCCTGCCGCCATGACGGCTTCCGGCGGCCCCCGTGGGCTGCCGGGGCTTCGATGGTTACGGAAATGCTTGACGCTGACGTTAGATTAGTCCGGTGACTACCAGTAACCCGAGGGTCCGCAAGGCCGTCATCCCTGCAGCCGGCCTGGGCACCAGGTTCCTGCCCGCCACCAAGGCCATGCCTAAGGAAATGCTTCCCGTCGTTGATAAGCCTGCCATCCAGTATGTGGTGGAGGAAGCCGTCAACGTCGGACTCAATGACGTCCTGATGATCACCGGGCGTAACAAACGCGCACTCGAAGACCACTTCGACCGCGTGCCGTCACTCGAGTCGATGCTGGCGGAGAAGGGCGATACCACGAAGCTTGAAGCCATCCAGGCCGCAAGCAAGCTTGGCGACATCCACTACGTGCGCCAGGGCGACCCCCTGGGCCTTGGCCACGCCGTCCTCCGGGCCCGGCAACATGTCGGGGAGGAGGCTTTCGCTGTCCTGCTGGGCGACGACCTCATCGACCCCCGCGACGAGCTCCTCAGCACGATGATCGACGTCCAGGCGCGGACCGGGGGATCCGTGGTCGCGCTCATTGAAGTGGAACCTTCACAGATCAGCGCCTACGGCTGCGCAGACATTGAGGACTTCGACGGCGAAGGCTATGTCCGCGTCAACCGGCTCGTGGAGAAGCCCTCGCCGGAGGAAGCACCCTCCAACCTCGCCCTGATCGGCCGCTACGTGCTGCACCCCGCCGTTTTCGGCGTCCTCGAGAAAACGGAGCCGGGCCGCGGCGGTGAAATCCAGTTGACGGACGCCCTGCAGGAACTCGCCTCCGGTGAGGGGGAGGGGCACGGCGTCTACGGCGTAGTGTTCCGCGGCCGCCGCTACGACACCGGTGACAAGCTCAGCTACCTCCAGGCCTGCATCCAGCTTGCCGTGGACAGCGATGACCTCGGCCCCGGCCTGCGGCAGTGGCTGCCCGGCTTCGCCGCCGGCTTGTCCGGGTAACGCCGTGCGCGCTGGCCCCATCTGGCCCGTTTCGCTGGAATGCGGCGACCTCGTCCTGCGACCCATCAGGTACCGGGACAAGAAGGAGTGGACTGAGGTGCGGTCCCGGAACAGTGAATGGCTTGCACCGTGGGAAGCCTCGAACCCGGAGCCGGGCGGCGGACTGCCGGATTACCGACACATGGTGCGCTCGCTCAATGCCCAGGCTGCACAGGGCACTGCCCTGCCGTTCGTGATCACGGAGTGGACGCCGGGGCACAGGAACCCGGTCATCGTCGGGCAGTTGACGGTGTCGTCCATTGTCTGGGGTTCGGCGATGATGGCCACGCTGGGGTACTGGGTGGACAAGGCGCGGGCGGGCCGGGGCATTGCCCCCACTTCGGTGGCGCTGGTTACCGACCACTGCTTCCGGACACTCGGACTGCACCGTATGGAAATCAATATCCGGCCCGAGAACGGGCCGAGCCTCCGGGTGGTGGAGAAACTGGGTTTCCGGGATGAGGGGTACCGCCCTCGTTTCCTGCACATTAATGGTGAATGGGCTGATCACCGCTCATTTGCCCTCACCTCGGAGGAAGTCCCGGAGGGCCTCCTGGCCCGCTGGCTTGCATCGCGTCCTTCATAAATCCAATGATTTGCCGGCAGCGGCACGACACACCGTGGATAATGCGGCAGGAGCAGTCAGGATGCTCATACGGTTTTGAGTGTGGACTTCCCCCTTAGCAGCTCAGTGATCCTCGTGGTTGCCGTCGTGCTCTGGATTGTTTGGGTTGCCCCTTACGTCCTCCGGAACCGCCGGCACCAGTTCCAGCCCGCAGGTGATTTCCTGGGGGACACCCCGGCCGATGAAAGGCCAGACCAGCCAGCCGGCCTGGTAATGAACATCGCCGCCCAGCAGGAGAAAGCCATGGAACCCAGGAAGAGTGCCGCACCCACTACCGGCGCCGCCAGCACTGCACCTCCGGCCCGGTTCCGTATCCGCTACGGCCGTAATGCCCTTGCCCTGCTGGGCCTAATGTCCCTGGTGACGCTGTTTATCTCCGGTGTGCTGTTGGCCTTCGGGCTGGGATCACCCGCCCTTCCCCTGGGGTGTGCGGTGCTGACCGCGGGTTCGGTGGCGGTACTGCGCTGGCTTGCGGTCCGCGACCGGAAGGCAAGGGTGAATGCAGCGTTCCGATCGGCCATGAGCGCACCCCCACGCCGGCCGGAGGCCGCTCCGGTCGCCCCGCCGAAACCCGAACAGGCACCGGCCCGCCGGGAAAGCCCGCTCTTCGATGCTGAAGCAGGCGAACCTAAAGTCAAGCCGTTGACGGCCGTGGAACTGCGGGAGGCGGCCCTCGCCGTCGCGGTTGCCGCCGGTGATCCGAGCGCCGCCGCCGCTGCCTCGGGGGCTGTTGCCGGCACCCCGTGGGAGCCGGTGGAAGTGCCGAAACCTGTTTATGTGGAGGCTGCAAAGGCCGAACGTCCCGCCCCCGAACCCCTGGAGCTTCCGGAGGCTCCCAAGGCAGTGGGCAAGCCGTCCCTGAAACAGGGCGCCGCCGCCGTGCCCACCGCCGAAGCCGTGGCCGCCGCGGAAGCCCAGCAGCTCGGCAAGGCGCAGCGGGCGCTGAGCAACCTCGACGACGTCCTGCAGCGCCGCCGCGCGTAAGGCATCGCCGGCGAGCCCCGGCCGGTGGCTGCGGCGCGTCAATTGGCGTTGTGCCGGGAAAATTTGTAGCCTAGGGACACCGGCTCCGCAGCCGCCAGGAAACCTGGCAGACCGCGGGCAGTTCCGGGGCTATAGCTCAGTTGGTAGAGCGCTTCGTTCGCATCGAAGAGGTCAGGAGTTCGAATCTCCTTAGCTCCACAGTTGGTCTGAACGCGGATCCCGGCCCGCATGCCCTGCGGGGCGAAACGCAACCGGATGAGCGGGCCATACCGGAAGCACGGGCCTAGAGTGGGTCCATGGGAATCATCATTGCACTTCTGGTCATCTGGCTGATCCTGTCCATCGTGGGCTTTGTCGTGAAGGGCTTCTTCTGGCTCGCGATCATTGGCCTGGTCCTCTTCGTCGCAACCGGCGTCTGGGGCTGGCTCAAGCGAAGGACCAACGCGTAGCTCAGATCCAGCCCTTCTTCTTGAAGATGGCGTACATGAGCGCGCCCGCGGCCACCATCAGGCCAAGCGCCATGGGATAGCCAAAAGCCCAGTGCAGCTCGGGCATGTGGTCGAAGTTCATGCCGTAGATGCCGGCCACGAACGAGGGCGCGAAAAGGATGGCCGCCCAGGATGAAATCTTCTTGACCTGCTCGTTCTGCTCGGCGCTGGCTTCGTTTTGCCTGTTGGCGGTCAGGGTTCCGTCCAGGGTGAGTGCGTTCTGGAGGAGGTCGCGGAAGGAATCCGCCCGGGAGATCACCCGTTCCACATGGTCTTCCACGTCCCGCAGGTTGTGGCGCAACTCCGTCTCCACGCCATATTTCTCAAAGCCCCGCTTCAGCTGGTCCAGCATCTCGGGCAGGGGGTGGATGGCCCGCTGGAACTGGATTACCTCGCGCGCCAGTTCGTAAATGCGGCGCGACACGGCTGAATCGCCGCTGAAGAGCTGGTCCTCGATTTCGTCGATGTCATTTTCGAGCCCGGCCACCACGGGCGCGTAGTCGTCGACAACCCGGTCCAGCAAGGCGTACAGCACCGCTTCGGGGCCGTGCCTGAGGAGGTCCGGGCGCGCCTCGAGCCGCTGCCGGACACGGGCAACTCCTGCCGTCTCGGCATGCCGCACGGTGACCACGAAGTTCTTTCCGGTGAACACGTGCAGTTCACCGAATTCCACTGTTTCGCTCGCGTCCAGGTAGCGGGCCGGACGCAGGACGGTGAACAGGTTGTCATCGTAGCGTTCGAGCTTGGGCCGCTGGTGCGCGGAAATGGCGTCCTCCACTGCAAGGCCGTGGAGGCCGAATTCCGCCGCTACAGCGGCCATCTCCTCAGCGGTAGGGCGGTACAGTCCAATCCACGCCATGCCGCCGTGGCGGGCCAGGGTCTCAAAGGTCTGCTCCAGGCTTTCGGGGTCGGCATGGCGCACGCCGTCGACGTACACGGCGTTGTCGATGATGGTCATTCAGGAAATCCTAGCGGCCTGGCCTGCGGCGCTGCTCAGGCCGCTGATGAGTGGCTCGGTCCGGTACGGGATATGGGTGTGCAGCGCCAGTACCGTTTCGGTCCGGATGACACCCTTGATCCGCAGGACCTGGCGCAGCGACGCCTGGAGGTTATGGGTATCCGTTGCCACCACACGGCACCAGACATCACCCCGCCCCGAGATCTCATGGACCTCCAGGACCTGGGGAATAAGCCGCAGCGCCGCCACCACACCGTCGAGTTCGCGGTGCGAAACCTCGATGGTCACGAAGGCCACCACGTCATACCCCACGGCCTCAAGATCAACCTCGCGGCCGCCGGCCCGCAGCACCCCCGCCCTCAGCAGGCGCCGCACCCGTGACTGGGCAGTGTTGCGGGCAATGCCCAGTGACTCGCTGAGCTCCGCGATCTGGATCCGGGGATCCCTGATCAGGGCCAGGAGGATCTTCAGGTCCGTGGGGTCCAGCTTGTTCAAAACGGTCACTCTCCATCATCCGGGCGGCTAAGAATTGATGATTCTGCTCAATTATGCATCAGGAAACGGATAGATCGGGCAGCGCTGCCGCACTCTGGAAGCATCACC
>JABFWC010000473.1 GCA_013362385.1 Pseudarthrobacter sp. | reverse complement strand
ACGGCCCTGCACCTGGCCCTGGTGGTGGCTGGCATCGGCCCCGGTGACGACGTCGTCGTCCCCTCCCTGACCTTCATCGCGGCGGCGAACGCGGTGACTTATGTCGGTGCACGCCCGGTCTTCTGCGACGTCGATCCCGCAACGGGAAACGTGACAGCCGAAACCCTGCACGCTGCCCTGACCCTGGACACGCGCGCGGTGATCGTGGTGGACCAGGCAGGGGTCCCGGTGGATCTGGATCCCATCAGGGCGCTGTGCGACCGCCATGAGATCACCCTCATCGAAGATGCGGCCTGCGCGGCCGGGTCCCGGTATCGGGGCGGGCCGGTGGGAGTCGGCGCGGATGTGGCCGTGTGGTCGTTCCATCCAAGCCACATCCTGACCACAGGCGAAGGCGGCATGCTTACCACCCGCAGGGCCGACTGGGCAGTCCGCGCCCGTGCCCTCCGCGAGCATTCAAGCAACCTTGCGGTTCTCGACGGCGGGGAGTCGTGCCTGTCACCCCGGGAGATCTGCCTGGAAGTTGGCTTCGATTACCGGATGACGGACCTTCAAGCGGCAGTCGGGATCGTGCAACTGGGGCGCCTCCCGCAAATGGTGGAACGGCGTCGAAAGATCGCAGGCACGTACATCGAGGCGCTGGCCGGCGTGGAAGGTTTGCGGATCGTGTCCGACCCGCCCTACGGCACCACCAATTTCCAGTCCTTATGGCTGGAAGTCCTGCCCACGTTCCCCGCAACCCGCGAGACGCTGCTGGGACGGCTCGCCGAGGCGGGAATCAGCGGCCGCAGGGGACCTTACGCGGCTCACCGCCAGCCGGCCTACCGCTGGCGCGACACCGGCAACGCCTCGCTTCGGGGCACCGAGCGGCTATGTGACCGCACCCTGGTCCTGCCGGTATTCCACGAAATCGACACCGCCAGCATCAACCGGGTCATCAATGCCATCAGGACCACTGCCCACCCGGTGGGCTCGTGAGCGAGCTGATCCTGGTTGCAGCGACCGGCCTTGCCCGCGAAGTCCTTGCCATGGTGCGCAGCAGCGGGCAGTACGACGTGGTGGGGCTGCTGGATGATGACCAGGAGATGGCCGGCGTTACGGTGGACGGGGCCCCGGTCCTGGGAAGTATCGATGACGCCACCAAGTACACCCATGCGTTCCTGCTGGTCTGCCTGGCCTCCAGCAAGGAGCGCGAGTCCGTGGTGCAGCATCTGGCATCGCTGGGAATCCAGGAGTCGCGGTACGGCACCGCCATCGATCCCTCCGTCCAGTTTCCGGAGGGTTGCCGCATAGGACGGGGCAGTATCCTGCTGCGCAACGTGACGCTGACTGCTGCCGTAACGCTGGGCGCCCACGTGGTGGCCATGCCCTCGGTGACGTTTTCCTACGATGACGACGTTTCCGACTTTGCGACCTTCGCGGCCGGCGTGTCCTTGGGCGGCGGCGTCCGGGTCGGCAGGGCGGCCTACCTCGGCCTGAATTCCAGCATCAGGGAGCGGACGTCCGTGGGGAACTACGCCACCATCGGCATGGGCGCGGCAGTCCTGAGCAACGTACCCGACGGCGAAACCTGGGTGGGCGTCCCGGCGCACCAGATCGACCACGACGTGTTCAACTACCGCCGCGCCCGTTAGGACCGGGTTCGCTCCGCAGCGGCGGTCCGGAAGAACAGTTCCGCGACCGTGGCCAGGCGCAGGGGGTCCTCAATCCCGCACAGCTCCCGGGCCGAATGCATGGAGAGCAGCGGCACGCCCACGTCCACGGTCCGGATGCCCAGCCGGGTGGCCGTCAGCGGTCCGATCGTGGAACCGCAGGGTATCGAGTTGTTGGACACGAATTCCTGGTACGGGACGCCCACCGCACCGCAGAGCCGGGCCCAGAACGCCGCCCCGAACGCGTCCGTGGCGTAGCGCTGGTTGGCGTTGATCTTCAGCAGCGGCCCGCCGTTGAGCACGGGGTGGTTCGCGGGGTCGTGCCGCTCGGCATAGTTCGGGTGCACGGCGTGGCCGGCGTCGGCGGACAGGCAGAACGAGGCCGCCAGCGCCTGCCGCCGTTCACTGATGGTGGCCCCGAGGCCCTCGGAGATGCGCACCAGGACGTCCTCCAGGATGGGCCCGCAGGCGCCGGAGCGGGAATTGGAGCCGATTTCCTCGTGGTCGAAGGCGGCGAGCACGGCGATCGGGCCGCCTTCCGCAGCCCCGGCACGGGAGGCGTGCGCTATGAGCGCCGCAAGGCCGGCATGGGTGGCGGAGAGGTTGTCCAGCCGCCCTGACGCGAAGAACTCCCCCTTGCCGCCGAAAACCGCAGGCTCCTGCGTGTCCGCAATGACGACGTCGTACCCGCCGATCTGCGCCGGGTCCACGTCCGCGCCCTCCACGCAGGAGGCGAGGACGGCCAGCAGGTCGGCGCCGGCGGCGTCACCCAGCCCCCACACCGGGTTCATGTGCCGCTGCTTGTCCAGCGTGAGCCCCTCGTTGACGGCACGGTCAAGGTGGATCGCCAGCTGCGGGAACCGGAGCATCGGGCCTGTGGCGGCCAGGTGTTCGGCGCCGTCCAGCATGACCAGCCGGCCGGCGAGCCGCAGTTCCCGGTCGAGCCAGGAATTCAGCAGCGGCCCGCCGTATACCTCCACGCCTGCCTGGAGCCAGCCGAAGGCCCCGGTGGTGGGCTTGGGCTTGAGTTTGAACGACGGCGAATCCGTGTGGGCGCCGAGGATGTTGAAACCGGTGGCCGGACCGGCTTCCCCGGGGACCACCCACGCGATGAGGGCGCCGTCGCGGATGATGAAGAACCGGCCGGCCCCGCCCTCCCACGGCTGCAGCTCGTCCAGCCGCATGAACCCGGCTTCCTCAAGCCGCCTGCCGCCTTCAGCGGCGGCATGGAAGCTCGACGGCGACGCGCTGACGTAGCTGCCAAGGTCGCGGACGTGGTCTGCAGCGGAGGAAGGCAAGGGCATGGTCCCGAGTCTAGCGCCGGGCTTCCTCCACCGGGGCCAGGGCAGGTGCCACGGCCGGGCGGGCGGCGGCGCCCTGCCGCCGGTAGCGGAATACGCCCAAGCCCACCACGACGGCGGCAAGCGCCAGGGAGAGCAGCAGCGATTCGCGGGTGGATTCCTCGATCACCATGCCGATAAGCAGTGCCACGATGGAGATGATGGCCGCCCAGGTGAGGTAGGGGAACAGCCACATCTTCAGCTGCAGGTCCTTGCCGGCGGCCCCCATGCGGCGGCGGAGGATCAGTTGCGAAGCCGAGATGACCAGCCAGACGAACAAGGCGATGGCGCCGGAGGTGTTGACCAGGAACAGGAAGACGGTGTCCGGAGCGATGTAGTTCAGGCCCACGGTGACGAAGCCGACCACGGTGGAGGCGAGCACGGCGGCGGCTGGCACGCCGCGGCTGGAGATGCGGGTCCATGACCGGGGCGCGTCCCCGCGGGTTGAGAGCGAGAAGAGCATGCGGCTGGCGGTGTAGAGGCCGGAGTTCAGGCACGACAGCACAGAGGTCAGCACCACGACGTCCATGATGGTTCCCGCGCCGGGGATGCCGAACAGTTCGATGACCGCCACGTAGGGGCTCTTGGCCACCGAGGCGGAGTTCCAGGGCAGCAGGGTGACCACTACGGCGATGGAGCCGATGTAGAAGACGAGGATGCGCCAGACCGTGGACTTGACCGCTTTCTTTACGGCGTCCACGGGGTTTACCGATTCGCCGGCGGCGATGGTGGCGATCTCGGCACCGAAGAAGGAGAAGACGACGACGAGGATGCCGGCCAGGACTGCCCCCGGGCCGTTGGGCATGAAGCCGCCGTTGCCGAGCAGGTTGCTCAGGCCCGGGGCGGGCACGCCGGGGATGAGGCCCAGGATGGCCGCGGCGCCGAACACCAGGAAGAGGACAATCGCCGCGACCTTGATGGACGCGAACCAGAATTCGAACTCGCCGTAGGACTTCACCGATCCCAGGTTGGTCAGCGTCAGCAGCACCATCAGGGCAAGCGCCCACGCCCACTGGTCGATGCCGGGGACCCACCGGTGCATGATGGTCGCACCGGCGGTGGCCTCGATGCCCAGGACGATGATCCAGAACCAGGCGTAGAGCCAGCCGATGCTGAAGCCTGCCCACCGTCCCAGCGCCTTGTCGGCGTAAGTGGAAAAGGAGCCCGTTTCCGGGTTCGCCGCGGCCATCTCGCCCAGCATGCGCATCACGAGGATGACCACGAGGCCGGCTGCCGCGTAGGCGATGAGGATGCCGGGCCCGGCCTGCTGGATCGCGGCCCCCGAGCCGACGAAGAGTCCTGCGCCGATGACGCCGGCGATGGCGATCATGGACAGGTGCCTGGGCTTCAGGGACTTGGAGAGTTGCTGGTCATGCATGGGTGCGCCGTCCTGTTGGGGAATAGCCTGGGGGCAGGGTTTTTGGGCGGACATGGCCTGGTCCGGCGGACCGTGTGCTGGGCCACATCGTCGTTTTACCCTAGGTCCGCGCCGAGGTGCCAGGCTTTGTGCGATTCTCCAGATCTGGTGGCGGCCAGCAGGACGGGGCTCCAAGCAGGAGCAGTAATAGGCAAGGAAAGTTGCGCTGGAGGCATATTTGTAATGTGCCGGAAACCACCGCCCCCTTACACGTCGCGCCTTTTCAGCAGCACAGCAGCGAGCAGGAGCGGGATCAGTACCCAGGCGCCGAGGACCACTGCGGCCTGCCAGGCCTCGAGGGTATCGGGCACGTGTTCAGCGGCGGCCAGGGAGTCAACCGTATTGCCCGGCAGGTACTTCCGCGCCTCCTTGAAAAAATCGCCGGGGATGAGCTGGAAGGCAATGGGGGCCACGAAGAAGATGCCCACCAGGCTCATGATGCCTCCGGCCGAGTTGCGCAGGAGCGTCCCCAGGGCCAGGCCAATGGCGGCGACGGCTGCCACATAGGCGCTATTGACCAGGAGTAGCTTGACTGACTGGGAACTGCCGGGGTCCAGCTTGAGGCCGTAGCTGTCCAGGATGGGCACGGCCACCAATCCCGCCACCCACGTGGACACTGCGGTGACCACGAACGACGTTGCCATCACCACCACCAGCTTTGCGGCGAACGCGGGCAGCCGCCGCGGGACCGCGGTGAACGTGGACCGGGCCATGCCGGTGGTGAATTCGGAGCTCATCAGGAGGACACCGAGCGAACCCAGGATCAACTGCGCGAACGCGATGCCGGACGTCGGAACGCTGACCGCGAGGTCGCCGCCCTGGGCTGTAATCCGGGCGGCGGCCTGCGGGTCGCGGGCGGCGGCGCCGGCGAACTGGCCCGTGCCCCAAGCGGACAAGGCACCGAACCCCACCATCACCGCTGCCGTGGAGGCGAGCAGGATCAGGGTGGAAAGGAGGCTGCGGAATTTGATGGCTTCGGAGTTGAGGACCCGCAGGAAAGTGGGGCCGGGAAGTGGACGGCCGCTGTGGCGGGAGGCAGGGGGGCTGTCCGAGGGCGCCGGCTCGCGCGGCGGCACGGGTTCAGTCGCTGTCGGGCTCATTTGGCCGCCTCCGCTGCGGGCAGGGAATGGTATTCGACGTCGTCCTTGGTCAGTTCCATGTATGCCTCCTCAAGGCTTGCCACCAGGGGCGTGAGTTCGTAGACCATGATCTGGTTTTCCAAGGCGGTCCCGGCGATTGCGCGGGGGTCCAGGCCGCTGACTTCAAGCAGGTCCGACTCCCTGTGGGCTACGGAAGCACCCCGGCCCGCGAGGAGCTGGGTGAGCCGGACCGGCTCGTCCGTGCGGACCTTGGTGCGTTCCTGGCCCCGTCCGGTGATGATGTCCTGCATGGGCGCGTCGGCGATCACCCGGCCCCGGCCGATAACGATCAGGTGGTCGGCCGTCTGCGCCATTTCGCTCATCAGGTGGCTGGAGAGGAAGACTGTCCTGCCTTGGCCGGCCAGGTAACGCACCAGGTTGCGGACCCAGACCACGCCCTCCGGATCCAGGCCGTTGACGGGTTCGTCCAGGATGAGGGTCCGGGGGTCACCAAGCAGTGCGGCAGCGATGCCGAGCCGCTGGCCCATCCCCAGGGAAAAGCCGCCGGCCTTCTTGCGGGCCACCGCTTCGAGGCCGGTCATTTCGATGACCTCATGCACCCTGGACCTCGGGATGCCGTGGGTGGCCGCCATGGCCAGGAGGTGGTTGTAGGCGCTGCGGCTGGTGTGCACGGCCTTGGCATCAAGGAGCGCGCCCACCTCGCGCAGCGGCGCCTTGTGCCGGACGTACGGCAGCCCGTTCACAGTCACGGATCCCGACGTCGGCCGGTCCAGTCCCATGATCATGCGCATCGTTGTCGATTTCCCTGCGCCGTTCGGACCCAGGAACCCGGTTACCTGCCCTGCCCTGACGGTGAAGCTGGCCCCGGCCACCGCGGTTTTCGCACCGTAGACCTTGGTCAGCCCGTTTGCCTCAATCATGGAGAATCCTTTGGACGGCAGCGCGCGGCTGCGGAAGACGTTCGGGCGGAATGCACTTCCCACGCTACCGAGGTCCCTGGCCGATCCGCCGGCTTTCAGGGATGATTCAGGGGCGAATCAGGGTAGTCCGCCTCCTGGCAGGCGTCAGGGATGCGGCGAGTAGTAGGCCAGCGCCTTGGGACGCACGCTGTAGGCCACGCTGCGCACGCCGGCCAGCGCTTCGCCGTCGACCGCCAGGGCCATCGGCGCGCCGCCGGCGTCTACGCGGACTTCCTTCGCCTCCCGAAGGTGCGTGATGCGCGAACCCGCCACGGTCCCCGTCAGGACTGTCCACAGCAGCCGGAGCCTGGCGAAGGATTCGTCGGCCGTGATCAGCCGGACGTCGAGCACCCCGTCATCCATGACAGGCCGGAGCA
>JABFWC010000192.1 GCA_013362385.1 Pseudarthrobacter sp. | reverse complement strand
GCTTCCGCCCCTGCAGTGCGGGGAGCCACCACGCCGCTTACTGTCCCCGGGAAGACCGCCGTGGCACGATTGCCTGTATAGGAAAAAGGGCACGCACCCGGCGCAGCACCGCTCATGTCCAAAGGAACGACGATCAAAAAAGAATTAAAGCAGGCCGCCGAGACGGCCGAGGACCTCACGAATTCACGCACGCTCGAGGTTCTGGCCAGGACCGGTTTTGCGGTCAGCGGCATCCTGCACCTCCTGGTGGGCGCCATCGCTGTCCGGCTGGCCATGGGCGGCACCGGCAGGGCGGACTTCAGCGGGGCCGTGGCGGAGCTAGCAACCATGATGCCGGTGGGTCCGTTCCTGCTCTGGGGAAGCTTCGGCGCCTGCGCGGCGCTCTCCCTCTGGCAGGCGGGGGACGCCATCTTCGATTTCAACCACCAGCCCACCAAAAAGAAGGCCAAAAACAAGGCTAAGGCGGGCCTCCAAGCGATTGTGTACGCGGTCCTGGCCCTCACCGTGCTGCACTTCGCCACGGGAACGGGCACGGGCGAGGACAACCGCAGGGCCACCAGCGACTTCACCGTCTCCATGATGCAGGCGCCCGGCGGCGTGGCGCTGCTGGTCCTTATCGGCCTGGCCGTGGCCGTCGCGGGCGTCGCCTACGGAATGCGGGGGCCGATGAAATCCTTTGAGAAACACCTGCGGATGCCGGCGCGCGGCCCTGCCCGCATCGCTGTCACGTCCCTGGGGGTTGCCGGGTACGTGGCAAAGGGACTGGTCCTGCTGCTGACCGGCCTGCTCATCGTCATCGCCACCATCAAGGAGCACCCGGAGGATTCCACCGGCCTGGACGGCGGGCTGCGCGCCCTGCGCGACCAGCCCCTGGGACCGTACCTCCTGGCGGCGGTGGGCGCCGGCCTGGTCTGCTACGGCGCCTACATGATCATGCGTTCACGCCTGGCCAGGATGACCAAGTAGACACTGTTAGGTGGCCAGCGCGCTAGGGAACCGTAATCACGGCCACGGCGTGCTGGCTGCCGTCGCGCAGCTCCACGCTCGAGATGCTGCCCAGCTGGATGGGCGTTGCCCCGGTGACCTTGACCTTCCCGCTGGGGGTGGCCGTCCAGGCGCAGGCGCGGTCCTCAGAACCCGCCCGGTCCCGGACCCACAGGGACAAGGTGCCCTGCGACGGCAGACTGCTCCCGTTGACCGCCAGTTCCGTCCCCCACGTCTTCCGGGCCATATCGATATTGACCTGCAGCCCGCCTCCGGACGCCACCGAGTACGTTGCGTCAGGCTGCGGCGGCCGGACGAGCAGCGGCCCCACGGCCAGGCCCACCGCGAGGCACGCTGCGGCAACAGCGCCTGCAAAAGCCGCCCACCGCCGTCGTGATGTCCGACGTCGGCGGGCCAGTTCACCGAACAGCTGCACCGGGGCGGGGGCCGGGGCAGCCGTGCCGCCGGGAGCTGCGGTGAGGGCCACCGCGTCCGGTACCGGCAGGGCATCCAGCAGCATGGGCACTTTTTCCAGCACCGCCAGTTCCTTCCGGCAGGCAGTGCAGTCCTGGAGGTGGGACTCGAAGAGTGCGGCGTCGGCCGCGTCCAGGCCGCCCAGCACGTAGGCGCCCATCAGGTGGTGCAGGCTGGCCGCGTTCACCGGTCCACCCCCATTTCGTCCAGGATGGTGCGCAGGGCCCGCAGTGCGTAGAACGCCCGGGACTTGACCGTTCCGCTGGGGATGTTCAGCTGGACAGCGGCCTCGTTGACGGTGAAGCGGCGGTAATGCAGGGCCACCAGGACCTCGCGGTGTTCCTTGCTCAAACGCAGCAGCGCCTCCTCCATGAGCACCCGGTTGAGCAGTTCGTCGGCCCGCTCCACCACATCGGCGGGGTCGGTGAGTCCGGCTTCCAGCGCCTCGTGCGGTCGCCGCCGGCTCCGGCGGTAGTTGTCGATCATGATGTTCCTGGCCGTTCGGTACAGATAGCTGCGGAAGCTGCCGTTGATGTCCGGGGCGTGCTGCCAGACCCGGAGGACGGTTTCCTGCACCACGTCCTCGGCTATCTGGGGGTCATGCGTGGCACCCAGGACGAAGCGGCGCAGGGCTTCGCCGTGTTCGCGGTAGATGGCCTCCACCACGTCCTCGTCGAGCGGCATGCCGTTCCTCCCGTCACTGCCCGGCGGATTGCGGGAACCCCTGGCGGCCCCGCATGCATTCTCCCCGTGCTGTTAGACGCCGCGCGGCCGGAATTGGTTCATCATGCCCGGTTTCCGGCAGCCCCCGACCGCACTGAACCATTCTTCACCCGGCAGCGTCATAGGGTTAGCGTCCGGCGATCCGAGGCCGGGCTCTAGCCAAGGAGCACACCATGAAGAAACCCTTCGGGGCAGGACTTGCCGTCCTTGGGCGGCAGCCCGGCCACCAGTTCAGCGGCGGGCAGCGCCGCCGGCAGCACTGCCTCTCCGACGGCGTCCGCGTCCACGGCGACCAGCGCGGCCGCCGAGCTCATGACGGCATCATCATCAGCGGGCACCATCGTGGTGGATGCCAAGGGCATGAGCGTCTATTTCTTCACGAAGGACACAAAGGGATCCGGAACGAGTGCCTGCACGGGCGGCTGCCTCACGCAGTGGCCGCCGGTTACCACCACCTCCGCAACTCCCAGCGCCTCCGGCGTGACCGGAACCCTGGGCACCATCACCACTCCCGACGGGAAGAAGCAGGTGACCCTGAACGGCATGCCGCTGTACCACTTCGCCAAGGACACCTAGGCGGGCGACGTCCTGGGCCAGGGCGTCAATAACGACTGGTACCTGGCGAACCCCGCGGGCGACATGATCAAGCCGGCCGGCGGCCAGACCTACTGACCCCGGTTCCCGGCACCGGCCCTACCGGAGCGGAACGTCGGGGATCCTGCCCGGCAGCGGCACCTCGGTGGACGCCGGGACGGGCAGTTTCGACGCCTGGTCCAGGCCTTTCCTGACGTCCTCCGTGACGGAGCCCGGGGAGGTCTGCTGCACAGGGTTCTTCCCGCCGGACTGGCCGTGGGCAGCAGTGGTAGGCGGCATCTCCGGGGCGGCCGACGGCGCCGCGACAGCAGGTGCCGGAGCCGAGGCCGGGACGCTCGGCAGGGATTCCGGGCCGGTGGTTGCGGTCGTGGACGCCGGGCGCGGCGCCGGGACGGTGCCACCGGCGCTTCCCGCGCCTCCGGCGGGCGCCGCGGCCGTGCCGGTCACGAAGGAGGTGACGGCCTGGTTCAACTGGGCGAAGGAATCGCGGACACCCTGGTCGGAGGCGACGGCGACGGCACCGCCGGCGGCGAGCGAGGCGGCCACGGACAGCGTGGTCAGCGTGATGCGCCGCTTCGCCCTGCGACGCGCAGCCAGCTCGTCTGCCGGGCGCTCGGCGTGGCGCATGCTTGCGGCTGGTCCGGCGGCTTCGGCGACCGGCGCGGCAGGAGTCAGCCCCGCCGCGGCGGGTTCAACCGCCCGCAAATCGACGGCGGTCAGTGTGGCGGTTGCCGGCGCGGCTGCACTTGCCCTGCCGGCTCCCGCCATGAGGGCCGCGATGTCGGCGGAGGGAGCGGGCGCCTCCGCCGCCAGCGCACGCAGCTGGAGCAGGGCGGGACGGAGCTGGCCGTCGTCGTCCATGTCCGCTTCGAGCAGGAGCTGGTCAACGAACCCGTCGTTGCGGGAGCCTGCGGTGTCACTCATTGTTCGCCTGGTTTCTTTTGAGCGTTTGTGCCTTGAGGTTTTGGAGGGCCCTGCGCTGGAGCTGCTTGATGGCTCCGGCGCTCTTGCCCATGATGGCGGCCACCTGGTCGATGGACAGGTCCGCCACGACGCGAAGGGCCAGGACCTCCTGGTGTTCCTCGCTGAGTCCGTCCAGCATGGCTTCGGCGCCGCTGGCCAGTTCGACGGCGTGGTCCTCCGCCGAGGGAGTGGTCCGGCCGTCCGTAAGGGGGTCGTACGGGGTCAGCGGCGGCCGGCGTTCCACGCGGCGGTAGTGGTCCACCATGCGCGCGTGGGCGATCGAGAAGATCAGGGATTTGGCGCCCTGCGCCCCGCCGGTCAGGCTGCCGATCCGCGGGTAGAAGGCCAGGAAGACATCCTGGGTCACCGCCTCCGGATCATCGACGCCACGCGCCTTGAGGTAGCCGTGGACCGGGCCCGCGAAGGTCCGGTAGGCAGCGTCGAACAACACGGCGGGATCCGTTCCGGCCGGGTCGTCGAATATGTCAATCTCGTCCTGGGCCAACGTGTCCAGCACCAGCGGCTCCTCCATCGCGGGAGGCGGCGCACGCCACTCCCGTTTTCCGGCGCGGACTGCCAGCCCCCATGGTTTCCGACTGCCTTGTTGCGGGTCTTTCCGGGCTGCTGCCCGGCTGCCTGGACTGCGGCTGCAGCCGCAGTCCAGACTAGCCAACTGTTTTAGCGGACAGAAACCGACGGGGCGTGGACCGTGTTGCCCGCGGCCGGCACGGCCGGCACGGCGGGAACGGCAGGTTGGCCGTCGACACCCGGAACAGCCGGGACTGCCGGGACCGCGGGGGCGGACGGAACAGCCGGAACCTCGGGACGTTCAACCGTTGCGGAGGCGGAGCCCTTCACCTGTGCGCTGCCCTTGGCAGCGGCGTCGGCCTTGGCCACGACGTCGGCGCAGTAGCTTTCGATGTTCGCGTCGCCCTTGGCGGCGACGGACAGCGAGGAGAACGCCTTCGAGGAGGCGTCCAGGCCGCCGTGGGTGTAGGCAGTGCAGAGGCCGATGGCGGCCGGGCCGGCAGCGTCCACTGCAGTGTTGGCGCCGGCAGAGGCCGCAACGCTGGCGGTCGCCGCGCCCTTGCCGGCGTCTGCGGTGGCTTTGGTCTCTTCTTCAGCAGCCGCGGTGGCCTTGGCGGTCGCGGTGGCGTCGGCTGCGGCCTCGGCTGCCTGCTTCGGGGCCGGCGCACCGAAAAGTGCGTGGGCGGTCTGCTGGGCTTCGGTGGGGAGCGCACCCGAAACGGCGGCGGCACCCGTGCCTCCCACAGCCAGGGTTCCTGCTGCCAGGACTCCGGCGGCTACCTTGCTGCTGGCGAGAACGGTGAACACGGACATCTTAACTTCTCCAAACCTTGACGACACGTCCAACTGGATCCGGCTGGCGGACCCATCACGTGCTATATCGCCGCGGACGCCGCCAAGGTTACGGCCAGCGGGAATTCAGTCGGCCGCTGAGGCGGCCAGCAGGTCCGCGGCGACCCTTGCCCGGCGCTCCGCGAGATCCGGAATACGGGCCGCCAGGTGCTGGATATAGGCGCCCGCCTCTTCGTCGTCGATCACCAGCAAATCCGGCTGCCGGCACAGCCAGGCCGCATTGAGGGCGGTGATGTTTTCGCGTTCCAGCAGGTCCTCGAACTCACCGTCGAGCTCCTCCATCCGGAGGACGCCGCCGGGAACGTTTCCCCGTTCGTCCGGGGTGCCGTCCAGGTAGTGCACGGCGTCCGCGTCCGACAGGGAGTCGTACTGCCCGACGCTGCGGTTGAAGAGGTCCAGGTGGGCAGCGGCCCCCATGCCCGCCATGCCTTCCCGGATCAGGGTGTCCGTTTCCGCCCGGTCCCCGGCCGTGAAGACATACTGCGCGAACCCGCCCTCCAGCGCCTGGCTGAGGTAGAAATCCACGTAGTAGCTGCGGACGGCCACCGGCGACATTTCCTCCAGGTGCAGGAACGCTGCATGCATCGCGTCCACCATGCCCACGTTGGCAGCTACGGCGTCTTCGCTGCCGGCTTCGACGCTGCTGCTGGTCAGGACGACGGGCTGCTGGCTGGTGATCATCGAAAAATCCTTACTGCTGGTGCGGGTGGCGCTGCGGACGCTTTCACGGTACGGCGGCCACGTCACGGCACTGTCGTGGAGGACATGAACGGGAGGCGAAATTTCCGGGTCGTTTGGGTGGGTGGCACCGTTGAGGGCGGGGGCGGGGCGGGGGTGTGCCGTCCGGCGAACTAAGATGGATCAGATAACCACCCACCGGACCCGGCTCCGCCGTGGCCTGCCGAAAGTAGCGCTTCATGCCATCCCAACCGGACGAAAGTGCGGCCCTGGCAATACAGACTCCCGCCATCAACGACCGCTCGCTCGCGGCGGGGCTGGCGTATGCCATGGCCGGCCGCGTCTCGGGGATGTCGTTCGACGCCGGGACCGGGCTCATGCTGGGGAAGGTCCGGGGAGGCGCGGAAGTGCCCTACTCCACCACAGCAAAGCTGGTCCGGCGCGGCGGCGGCTGGAGCTGCACGGTGGGTGTGTGCAGCTGCCCTGTCCGCAAGGACTGCAAGCACGTGGCGGCGCTGCTTTTCGCCGCGGAGGACAACCCGGCCATCCGCGTCCAGCTACTTGCCCCGTCCGCGTCCACCCAGGTGTCCCGCGCCCCTTCCGCAGCCTTGTCCGACTGGGAGCAGGCGCTCAGTCCGCTGATCTCCCAGCCCGGCAGCGTCCCCTCCGCGGGCGGGGTTCCCCTGGCTCTGCAGTTCGAGGTCGAAGAGCCGCCGCCGCACTTCTCCTACACCGGCCGCCGGGATCCTTTGCGCGGTGTCCGGCAGCTCAAGGTGCGGCCCGTGATCATGGGTGCCAAGGGCAAGTGGATCCGCGGTGACGTCTCCTGGAACACCCTGAGCTACCTGAACTTCCGGCGGGAATCGAACCAGGCGCACGTGGAATGGCTGCAGGAGTTCCTGGCCGGCCACTCCCCCTCCGCCAGCCGGATGCACAACTCCGCAGGGCTGTGGCTGGGCCTGAACTCCTATGCCGGGAAGAACCTGTGGGGCCTGCTGTCCGACGCCAGGAAGATCGGACTCGCCCTGGTCCACTCCCGGGGCGGCGAGCCCGTCCGGATCGCCG
>JABFWC010000183.1 GCA_013362385.1 Pseudarthrobacter sp. | reverse complement strand
CCGACCTGGTCCACGCGGTGTATGACGAAATCCAGGATGTCCTGGCGGACCTTGGAGTGGCCGAAGTCCACGGCGTGCTGATGGACCTCGGCGTCTCTTCCCTGCAGTTGGACGAGCGTGAACGCGGGTTCGCCTACTCCTTTGACGCGCCCCTGGACATGCGCATGGACACCAGCCGCGGCCAGACCGCCGCCGACGTCGTGAACACCTACAGCGAGGAAGACCTGGTCAGGATCATCCGGAAGTGGGGCGAGGAGAAGTTCGCCGGCCGGATCGCCAACCGCATCGTCGCCGCCCGCGCGGCCAAGCCGTTCACCACCACCGGGGAACTGGTGGAACAGATCCGCTCCGTGGTGCCGGCCGCTGCGGCCAAATCCGGCGGACACCCTGCCAAGCGCACCTTCCAGGCCCTGCGGATCGAGGTCAATGAAGAACTCGATGTCCTGGAGCGGGCCGTACCCGCCGCCGTCGGTTCGTTGGCCCTGGGCGGGCGCATCGTGGTCATGTCCTATCACTCCCTGGAAGACAAGATCGTCAAGGGCGTCTTCCAGACCCGCTCCAAGTCGTCAGCACCCCTCGGCTTTCCGGTCGAGCTGGAAGAGCACAAGCCCGAGCTGAAGACGCTGACCAAAGGCACCGAGGTGCCCACCGCCGTCGAAATCGCCGAAAACCCCCGCGCCGCCTCCGCAAGGCTGCGCGCCGCCGAACGAATCAGAGCCAGGAGAGCTGCATGAGCACCGCCGCCGTCAAGAACTTTCCCGTTGTCTCCGGCAGTTCGGCGGCCAACGCCAAACCGGCGGGAGCCCCCGGCGAAGGCCGGAAGGGCCGTACCCCGCTCTCCGTGGTCCGCACGGCCCCCCGCAAGCGGCGTGCCCCCTTCGTGGTGCTCTGCTTCGCCATGCTGGCGGTGGCGCTTCTTGCCGTGCTGGTCCTGAACATCTCGGTATCCACGGCCCAGTACCAGCTCGTGGAGTTGCGCGCCAAGCAGACCACCCTGACAAAGCAGAACCAGGACCTGACCCAGCAGGTGCAGGCCTACGAGGCGCCCCAGAACCTCGCGGCCAAGGCCACGGAGCTTGGCATGGTGGCATCAACGGTCAAGGGCCAGATCGACCTGTCCACACTGTCCGTCACAGGAAAGGCAACGCCGGCGGCCAAGGGTGCATCCGCAGGAGCCGTCATTCCTGCCCCCGCGGTAGCCGGGCAGCAGATTGTTCCGTCGCCGGCCAAGGTCGAAGCGGATAAGGCTGCAGCGGAAAAGGCGGCGGCCGAAAAGGCTAAAGCAGACAAGACGGGAGCCGGCAGGGCTGCAGGTTCCGCGCCGGGAAGCGCAGCTGCAGGAACCACGCCCGCACCGGCAGCTTCGGCAGCGCAGGCCGCCCCGGCCCCCGAACTGCACGGCGGCTCCGTTCCGGCGCCCCAGCAGAAGGTTCCCGGACAGTAGGTCAAGAGACAGGTCAGGCAGCAGGGTCAAGCAGCAAGGGATACACGGTGGCGCAAAAGTCCGGCAAGGCAGGAACCAGCAAGGTGCCCAACGCCACCAAGCGCTTGCGCCTGGGGCTCGGTATCATGCTCACGCTCCTGCTGGTGGTCGGCGGAAAGCTTTTCCTGGTCCAGGGCCTCGACGTCGGCGGAATGGCCGAGGCAGCACTGAACAGCCGCATGACCTCGGCAATCCTTCCCGCTGAACGCGGCAGCATCCTCGACTCCCGGGGCACAGTGCTGGCGAACAGCGTTATCCGGTACAACATCGTGGTGGACCAGCGCGTCAACACCAAGACGGAGTCGTACAAGCGGCTGGAGCAGGCAGACGGCCACGAAAAGCTGGTGGACGTCAGTCGCGACCAGGCCATCTCCGAACTCGCCGCCGCCCTGGGCATGGACACCAATGCCGTCCGGGAGGCCGTCACGGGCCAGGCGCCGTATTACATCGTTGCCAAGGACGTGAAACCCGACGTCGAGGACCGGATTTCCAAGCTCCAGGTGCCCGGCATCGTCGCCGAGGGCGTCAGCAAGCGGGTCTATCCCAACGGGGCGGTGGCCGGGGGAGTGGTCGGCTTCCTGCAGGACGGCACCACCGGCCAGGCCGGCATCGAACAGACCCAGGACGACCTGCTGAAGGGCAAGGACGGCAAGCGGCTGTTCGAAATCGGTGCGGACGGGTTGCGCATCCCGGTCGGGGTTGACGAATTGACGCCGCCGCAGAACGGCAAGAACGTCAAGCTCACCCTGAATTCGGATCTCCAGTACTTCGCCCAGCAGGCCATCCAGAGCCAGGCCGACAAACTCAGTGCCGAATGGGGCGTCATCATCGTGATGGATGCCAAGACGGGCAACCTGCTGGCCCTGGCGGACACGAACTCGCCCGATCCCAACAATCCCGGCCTGGTGGCCGCCAAGGACCGCGGGGTGCGGTCCGTGACGGCGGCCTACGAACCCGGGTCGGTGGAGAAGATGATGACTGCCGCCGCCGTCATTGATGAAGGCCTGGCCAGTCCGCTGGAGCGGTTCACCATTCCGCCCACCTACACGGTGGACGGGCAGACCTTCAGCGATGCCTTCGCCCACGGCACCGAGGAACGGACGCTCGCGGGCATCATCGGCTACTCCATGAATACCGGCACGGTGATGGCGGGCCAGCGGCTCAGCAAGGAACAGCGCTACGACTGGCTGAAGAAGTTCGGCATCGGCGAGGCCCCGGATATTGGCCTCCCGGCAACCGCCTCGGGCATCCTCACCCCCGCGGACCAGTGGGACGGCCGCCAGCAGTACACGGTCCTGTTCGGGCAGGGCGTCTCGCAGTCCACGCTGCAGACCGTCCGCGCTTACCAGAGCATCGCCAACAACGGCGTGATGCTGCAGCCGCGGCTGATCGACTCCTACGTTTCTGCCGACGGCACCGAGGAGAAAGTCCCGGCGCAGGCCTCCCGCCAGATCGTCTCCAACGAGACCGCCCAGCAGGTCCAGGACATCCTTGAAAGCGCCGTGACCGAGGGTGAGATCAAGGACGCCGGGATCGATGGCTACCGGGTGGGGGCCAAGACCGGTACGTCCGAGTCACCCTGCGACGACGGCAAGTCGGGCTATTGCGGCTACACCGCGTCGATCGTCGGAATGGCGCCAATGGATGATCCGCGGTTTATTGTGGAGGTGGTGCTCCAGCGGCCGAAGGGCAGCATCTACGGCATCACCAACGGACCGGTGTTCCGGTCCGTCATGAGCCAGGCACTGCGCACCTACAATGTGCAGCCTTCGACCGGCGAGCCGGCCCGGATGCCCCAGTACGCCAAGTAAACGTCCGCGCCGCCGGAAGTACCAGCAGCATCCAGCGCATCACAGTGCCCGGGAGACACACGCCGGGCATGATCACAAGCACCATCGGAGATCCCCTTGTCAGAATTCACCACGCCCGGCGGCGACGCTGCCCGGGACGCCAGCCCGGGCCGCTTCCGGCCCGCAGTCGTAGAGCCGGTCCATCTGGCCGCGGTCGGGGAGGCGTTGGGCGTGGTGGTACCCGCACCTGCCGCTGACGTAGAGATCACGGGAATTTCCCTCAACTCCCGCACCGTGGAGCCGGGAGACCTGTACGTGGCCCTGCCCGGCGCCAGCAGGCACGGCGCGGATTTCGCTTCGGATGCCATCCAGGCAGGAGCTGCAGCCGTCCTGACGGACGAGGCGGGCGCGCGCCTGCTTGCCCTGTCCACCGACACGGCCGTTCCAGTGCTCGTCGTGGACAACCCGCGCAACGACGTCGGGCCACTTTCCGCCATGATCTACCGGACCCAGGCGGATGCTCCGCTGCCGCTGTTCGGCGTCACCGGCACCAACGGCAAGACCACCACCACTTACTTCATCACCTCTCTGCTGCGCGCGCTCGGGAAGCGCAGCGGACTCATCGGCACGATTGAAATCCTGGCCGGCGGGGAACCCATCCCGAGCCTCCTCACCACGCCTGAATCGACCGAGGTCCATGGCCTGCTGGCACTCATGCGTGAAAAGGGCCTCGACGCCGCGGCGATGGAAGTCTCTTCGCACGCAATCTCATACCAGCGCGTCGACGGACTGGTCTTCGACGTTGCCGGCTTCACCAACCTCACCCAGGACCACCTGGACCTGCACCACAGCATGGAGGGCTACTTCGCCACCAAGGCGGAACTGTTCACTTCCCGGCGCGCCCGCAAGGCCGTGGTGATGGTCGACGACGAGTGGGGCCGCCGCCTGGCCGGCGCCGCCGGCGTGCCCGTCACCACCGTCAGCACCACTCCGGGAACGCCCGCCGATTGGACTGTCGCCCGGACTGCCGCCCGCGGACTCGGCCCGGACTTCACGATCGCCGGGCCCGGCGGCGCCACGCTGGACGTCCACACCGGGCTCCCCGGCAGCTTCAACGTCGCCAACGCCGCCCTTGCGGTAGTCATGGTGCTCACGTCCGGAGTCGATGTGCCTGCCCTGCAGGCGGCCCTGGACAGCGAGGACCCGTTGACGGTGGCCGTTCCCGGACGCATGCAGCTGATCTCCGAGCGGCCTGCCGCAGTGGTTGACTTCGCCCACAACACGGACGCGCTGGCGCGGGCGCTGGAGGCGGTCCGCCCACCGGAATCCGGTTCACGGCTAATTGTGGTGTTCGGCGCCACCGGCCAGCGCGACCAGGGCAAGCGCCCGGCCATGGGGGCCATCGCTGCCCGCCTGGCCGATACCGTGATCATCACCGACGACGACCCCCATGACGAGGACGCCGCAGCCATCCGTGCCGACGTCCTGGCCGGTGCCCGGGACGCGCTGCAGAGCGGGTCCCTGCCCACTGAATTGCTGGAGGTCTTCCCGCGCGACGAGGCGATCCGCCGTGCTGTGGAACTGGCGGGCCCGGAAGACACGATCCTCGTCGCGGGACGCGGCCATGAGGTGTGGCAGGAAGTGAAAGGCGTGAATGTTGCCCTGGACGACCGGGTGGAGCTTCGCACTGCCTTGACAGCCAGGGGATTCAACGTTCTCCATGACGACCGGATAGAGTCCTAGACCGAGATGATTGCATTTACAGCGGCGGAAATCGCCGAAATCACCAGCGGGCGCCTGGACGCCGATCCCGGAATCACGCCCCTTTCGGTGGTTACGGATTCACGCGAAGCCACCCAAGGCTCGCTCTACGTCGCAAAGCCCGGAGAGCAGGCCGACGGCCACGACTTCATCCCGCAGGCCTTTGCCGCCGGGGCCAGCCTGGCCCTGGTGGAGCGGCCGGCAGTTGCCCCTGACGGAACCGGCTACCCGTCGGTCGTCGTTGCCGACGCCGTCCTCGCCATGGGCGCCCTTGCCGCCGAAGCCGTCCGCCGCATCCGCGCCGCGCGCGCCGGGGCAGGCGACCAGCTGACCGTCGTCGGCATTACCGGCTCTGCCGGAAAGACCACCACCAAGGACCTGCTGGCAGGAATTCTGGCCACCCAGGGCAACACAGTCGCCCCGCAGGGCTCCTACAACGGCGAGGTCGGCGTCCCGCTGACGGTCTTCCGGGCCGGAACCGACACCCGTTACCTGGTCATCGAGATGGGCGCCACCGGGATTGGCCATATCCGCTACCTCGCTGACATGGTCAAGCCGGACATCGGCGTCGTCCTCGCGGTGGGGACCGCGCACGCCGGGGAATTCGGTGGAGTCGACAATATCGCCCTGGCCAAAGGCGAACTGGTGGAAGGGCTCGCACCCGGCGGAACGGCGATCCTCAACCTCGACGACGAACGCGTCGCCGCAATGCGCAGCCGCACCACCGCCACCGTCCTCGGCTTCTCCGCCGAGGGACGGCCGGAAGCCCAGGTACAGGCACTGCACGCCGACACCAGCGCCGGCGGAAGCCCGGAGTTCGAGCTTCAACTGCCCGACGGCGATGCCCCCCGCCATGTGAGCAGCCGCCTCATCGGCGCCCACCACACCGGAAACCTGCTCGCCGCCGCCGCCGCTGCCTGGGCGGCGGGGGTGCCGGGCGCGCACATCGCCGGATCGCTCAGCAACCAGGCGGCTGCCAGCCGCTGGCGTATGGAACGGACCGAACGTGAAGACGGGGTCACCGTCATCAACGACGCCTACAACGCCAACCCCGAGTCGATGCGGGCAGCCCTGCGCACCCTCGCCGACCTCGGCCGCGGCCGCCGTACCTGGGCTGTCCTGGGTGCGATGCTGGAACTCGGCGAGGACTCCATCCGCGAACACACCGCCGTGGGCACCCAAGTGGTCCGGCTCAATATCTCCAGGCTGCTGGTGGTGGGGCGCGAAGCCCGCGCCCTCTATGTCTCAGCGGTCCAGGAGGGCTCCTGGGGCGACGAATGCCTCTTCGCGGAAACCCTGGACGAAGCCTACGAGGTGCTGAACGCCGAACTGCGTCCGGGCGACCTGGTGCTCTTCAAGTCTTCCAACAGCGTGGGCCTGCGCCATCTGGGCGACCGGATAGCATTGCCTTCATCCCCGCAACCTGCCGACGAAAGGAGCACTCTGCTGTGATTGCACTTTTGATCGGTGCGGGCCTGGCACTGCTGTGCGCCCTGGTAGGCACCCCGCTGTTCATCCGGCTCCTGGTTCGCCGCGGCTACGGCCAGTTCATCCGGGACGATGGACCGACGTCGCACCACACCAAGCGCGGCACCCCCACCATGGGCGGAACGGTGGTAGTCACCGCCGTGCTCCTTAGTTACGGGCTCACCCACCTCATCATGTACATGATGAACCCCGATTCCCGGGGACCTTCCGCCTCCGCCCTGATCCTGCTCTTCCTGATGGTGGGCATGGGCCTGGTGGGCTTCCTGGACGACTTCATCAAGATCTCCCGCCAGCGCAGCCTCGGCCTGAACGCCAAAGCCAAGCTCATCCTCCAGGGGCTGGTGGGCATCATCTTCGCGGTGCTGGCGCTGAACTTCC
>JABFWC010000126.1 GCA_013362385.1 Pseudarthrobacter sp. | reverse complement strand
CGACCCCATCGCCTTCACCGACTCCGATCGCGTGCGCTCGCCGAGGACGGGCAAGGCCCGGCCCGAGGTGGTCCGCGCGGCCCTCGCCGGCGCGGCAACGCTCGCCGACGCCTGGCGGCAGGTGCCGCCGGAAGACCAGCACATCAACACCATCCGCGCCCTCCTGTCGGAGGCTCTGCATGCCGGGGCCGGCTTCAACCGCAGCGACTTTGAGGGCTTGGACTTCGAACAGATAGACGGCTCCATCCGCAGGGCCTACCTGCCGGTGGTCACGCTCGCAAAGGATTCAGATGACTGAACAGATGACGACGACGACGGCGGGCGCGGCTGACCAGCCGGCGGTTGAGAGCAGTGAAGCCCGGCCGGGCTCCGTTGCGGGAGTAACCCCGCGCGACACCTTTGTTGATGGCGCCGCGCTGTTCCCCGGCGACACCGGTGTGCTGCCGATGAAGGTCCGGCAGGCGCTGGTGAAGCTGCTCAAAGGCCCGTACGTGGACGGCGGCCGGGACGAGAAGCTCTGGACCGTCCTGCTGGACCACCAGGTCATCCTGCGCAGCCGCCTGTCGGAACTGTTCCTCACCCTGCAGCTGGACCATGAGCGGAAGATCGCCGTCCTGCGCCCGGTGGATCCCGAAGTCATCGGCGGCGGCGCCCGTTCCAGCATCCTGCGCCAGCAGCGCGCCCTCAGCCGGGTGGAAACCATCGTGCTGCTCCGGCTCCGCCTCCTCCTTGACCGGCATGTCACGGCCCAGACCGATCCCACCATCACCCGCGAGGAAATCGCCGAGCTCGTGGCGCACTACCAGCCCGCCGGACAGCAGGACGCGCTGCGCGACTCGGACGTGGTCACCCGCGCCATCACCAAGCTCCTGGCCCGCCAGCTCCTGCTGCCCACCGGCCTGGAGGACGTCTACACCATCTCCAACGCCCTGCCCCTGGCCCTGCCGTTCGAAAACATCGGCGACATCCCGGCCCACATCGAGGCCCTGGTGGCCGCCTCGGCAGACCAGTCAGGCACGGAGCCCCTCCTGGACCTGGAGTCCGACCCGGGGGTTGAACCCGCCGAAGCCGGGGACGACAACGACGACACGGAGGGCACCAAGTGAGTATCGCCAGCATGCTTCCCCTCGGCGAGGTGACGAACCCGGGCCAGATGCGGCTTGCGCTGGTCCAGGTGGTCAACTGGGGAACGTTCCACGGGGCGCACACCATGCATGTGGACCGGAACGGGACGCTGCTGACCGGCAACTCGGGGGTGGGAAAGTCCACCCTGTTCGACGCGATGCTGCGGGTCTTCGACGCCCGGCCGCGGTCCAACGAGGCGGCCGCGCAACGCTCGGGGACTGTGGAGGACAAGCGGACCACGTTCACCTACATGCGCGGAAAGGTGGGGGACAAGGCGGTGGGCGAGGGCTCGGCCAGCGCCTTCCAGCGCCCCGGTGCCACCTGGTCCGCCGTCGCGCTCACGTTCGATAACGCCGCCGGCACCCGGGTCACTGTTTCGGCTCTGTTCGACCTGCCCAAGAACGGAACGGAGTCCAGCGTTGGCCGCTTCTACCTGATCGACAATGTCCCCCTGGACCTTGAAGCGGTCGAGGGGATCGCGGACAAGCGCTTCACCAAGGGCACGCTGGAAGCGATCTTCCCGCACGCCCAGGTCTTCGACGTCCACAAGGCCTTCGCCGAGCGGTTCCGGCGCCTGCTGGGCATCAGCTCGGACCAGGCCCTGCCACTGCTGCGCGTGATCCAGGCCGGGAAGGGCCTGGGCGGCAGCGTCAACACCTTCTTCCGCGACCAGGTGCTGGACGCGCCCGCAACACTCGCCGCCGCCGACGACGTGGTGGAGGAGTTCAGCAACCTGATGTCCATCCGCCAGCGGCTGGAGGACGTCCGGCAGCAGCGCGACCAGCTGGCACCGGTTCCGGCGCTCAACCGTGAATACGCCCAGTCGCTGCTGGACGCCAACCGGCTGCGGGAACTGGCCGGCGAGGAGTTTGAGGCGTACAAGCAGAAGCTCGCCGTCACCGTCCACCAAAAAACGCTGGCCCGCTTCAAGGAACTGGCGCAGGCAAAAGCGAAGGAACTCGGCGCAGAGCGTGCCGTCCGGGACAACCTGGCCAGGGAACTGCGGCAGCTGGAAACCGACTACAACAACCAGGGCGGCAACGCGATCTCCGCGATCGAGCAGTCACTGGAGAACGCCCGGGTTAGCCTGAAGCTCCGCCGGCAGGTTGAGGAGGCGGCCCAGCAGGCACTGGCCGACGCCGGGCTGCAGCTTGAATGGAGTGCCGCGGGCTGGGAGCAGGCGCATGAGCAGGCCGCCGCACGGTCGGCCGAGCTGCAGGATGATTCGCAGGCCCTGCAGGAGCTGAGGTTCGAGGCGTTCGATGCCCATGCCACGCGCAAACGCGAGCTGGCCGCTGCCGAGCAGGAACTCGTGTCGCTGAAGACGCGCAAATCCCTGCTGCCGCCGTCGAGCATTGAAAACCGCGCCGCCATCGCGGCGGCCACCGGCATCCCCGAGGACCGCATGCCGTTCGCCGGCGAACTCATGGACCTCGCCGAAGGGCAGGAACGCTGGCGCCCCGCCGCCGAGCGCGCACTGCGCAACCTGGCGACCACCCTGCTGGTCCCGGGCGAACACTTTAGCGCCGTCACCCGCTACCTCAACGACCACAACGTCCGCGGTGCGCTGCGCGCGGTGGACGTGTCCAAGCCCCTTGCCGGCGGTGCGCTCGCGGTGGAGGACGTCCGCGACGGCGACCTGCTCACCAAACTGGACATCCTCGCCACCGGCGCGGCGGCCGAAGCCGGCGAATGGGTCCGCGAGCGGATCGCCCTCGACTTCGCCTACCCCTGCGTCGAGGACCCGGACCAGCTCGCGGACCTGGACAAGGGCCTGAGCCTGGGCGGAGTGGTTAAACGCAACCGGCACACCGTGGAGAAGGACGACCGCTTCACCAGCCGGCAGGACTACGTCCTGGGCTTCGATAACGCCGCCAAGCTGGAACTCGTGGCCGGACAGGTTGAGGACCTTCGGCAGGAGGTGGCCAAGGCCGCCGAGCTGGCGCAAACCCGCGAGGACTCCCACCAGGGCATGAGCCGCCAGCTCGATGCCCTGCACCGGATCGCCGAAGACGACCGGCCTTGGGAACAAGTGTCCGCTGCCGTCGCAGCAGACGAGCTGGCGAGGATCGAGCAGCGGCTGAAGGACGCCCTGGCCGCGCAGGCGGACCTGGAGCCGCTCCGCGCCACCATTGAGGAGGTCCGGCAGAAGCACCAGTCCAGCACCGAATCCGCGGCAGTCCTGCAGAGCGAATACAAGGCCCTGGACCGGCAACTGACCGCGGCCGATTCCCTCCTGGAGGCCGCGCGCGAACGACTTACCCAGGCGCCGCCGTCGGACGCCACCGTCGCCGCGCTGGAGCCGTACTTCACAGAGTTCGGCGACGTGACCGAAATGCACGAGCTGGACAACCTGGCCAACCGGGTGCGGACCGCCCTGTTGGGAGACCTGCACGCCGCCGAGTCCCGGGGGCAGGCCACGGCAGAACGGCTCACCCGCATCTTCGAAAGCTTCGTGCGCGAGTGGGGAAGCGCCATTTCCGCCGACCACGGCACCAGCATCGGCGCCGCAAGCGAGTTCGAGGCCCGCTACCACGCGATCGTGAATGACGGCCTGCCCGCCCAGGAAGCCGAGTTCCGGCAGTTCTTCAACCAGCGCACGCACGAATCGTTCAGCACCCTGCTGCACCTGCTGGATGAGGAACGGCGCTCCATCACCAGCCGCATCCTGCCGCTGAACGGAATCCTCTCGCAGGTGAACTTCCATGAAGGCAGCTACCTGGAGCTGGACATCAAGCAGACGCTGCCGCCCACCGCGAAGCAGTTCAAGGACGCCATCCAGAACGCGCTCAAAGCCCGCCACACCCGGCCGGCCAGGTCAGAGGCGGGTAAGGCGGACAGCGCCGCCAAGGACGACGACGCCGAACTCACCACGCGCTACAAGTCCCTCGAAACCCTGGTCAAACGGCTGGGTTCGCAGGCCCCGGAGGACCGGCGCTGGCGGGCCGAGGTGCTGGATGTCCGCGGGCACCTGTTCATCCAGTGCAAGGAACACCGGGAGGTGGCAGGTCCGGCATCCAAGGGCAGGGGCGGGGGCAAGAAGACCGAGGTGTTCATGCACGCCGACACGGGTTCCATGTCCGGCGGCGAGCGGCAGCGGTTCACTGCGTTCATCATGGCCGCGGCCCTCAGCTACCAGTTGGGCATCGCCGAACAGGGGTTCACCACCTACGGCACCGTGATGATGGACGAGGCCTTCGTGCTCGCGTCGGAGGAGTTCGCCGGCGCCGGCATCAAGGCCTTGCACGAATTCGGGTTCCAGCTGCTGCTGGCCGCCCCCGAAAACGTGATCGACCTGTCCCGCCATCTGGGCTCCGTCACGGAGATCCTCCGGGACCGCCGCACCAACCGCTCGGGTGTGCTCACGGCACCGGTGATCCGCCCCCGCCCCGGGGAGGAAGGCGCCTGGCGCTCCGAGGCGAACCCGGTGGATATTGTCCTGCGCTGATCAGGGGCACGCATCGCCGGTGATCCCTTACTTGCCCCGCACCCGGGCGATCAACTGATCCGTCCGGTCCTGCAGGCCCTGGGGAAGTCGGCGCAGATGAGGGTACCCACCGTGTTGCCGTCGCCTCCGGGCTGCCCCGCCCGCCGGGCGACCCACAGCAGGACGTCTTCCTTGGAAAACACGTCGCGGCACAGTTCGCAGAGCACCGAGCGGTTCTTCCTGGCCCCGCCTTCAGGGGCGCGCAACATTACGCCTCATGGAAGGCCCGGCTGGACGGCGGCGTGTGCGCTCCATCACATACTGCTATTAGGTGACAAAAACTTTGCGTAATAGCGATTTTCATAGGTTAGCCTTACTTAAGTTTGCATCAGCCACTTAAGGAGCCCCGTGACCTCGCCCCTCTTTCCCGGCCCCATCTCCAGCCGCCGTACGTTGTTTTCCTCCGCAGGCAAAGCTGCCGCCGTCCTGGCGGCAGCAGCGATGACGCTCTCTGCCTGCTCCACCGGCCCTGCCTCGTCCTCCGCGGCTGTCACAGGCGCCGCCTCCGGCAGCACGCAGTTCCCCGTCACCATCGAGCACGTGTTCGGCAAGACCACCATCGAGAAGCAGCCCACCCGCGTCGCCACAGTCTCATGGGTCAATGACGACGTGGCCATCGCCCTGGGCGTTGTACCGGTCGGTGTCCCCAAGAACGCGTGGGGCGGTAACGACAAGGGCTCCACTCCCTGGAAGGACGCGGCCCTCGAGAAACTCGGCGCCGGCTTCGGCTCCGCCAAGGCCCCGGTCCAATACTCGGAGACCGACGGCATCAATTTCACCGAGATCGCCAAGCTCAACCCGGACGTTATCCTCGCGGCCTACTCCGGCCTCACCGAAGAGGATTACAAGAAGCTCAGCGAGATCGCTCCCGTTGTCGCCCATCCCGAAGTGGCCTACGGCACCTCCTGGCAGGACTCCACGACCATCATCGGCAAAGCCCTCGGCAAGGAAGCCGAGGCGGCCAAGCTGGTCTCCGATACCGAAGCCACCATCAAAGACAAGGTGGGCAGGTTCCCGCAGATCGAAGGCAAGAGCTTCATCTACGGCAACCTCGAACCTGCCAAGGGCGACGGCGTGAACGTCTACACCGCCAACGACAACCGGCCGCGCTTCCTCAGCGAAATCGGCATGACTCTCGCCCCGGTGGTCACCGACAACTCCAAGGGCTCCAAGGAGTTCTACATCCCCTGGTCCGCTGAAAAGGCCAACGAACTGCAGTCCGACATCTTCGTGACGTGGGTTCCCGACGCCTCCACCACGGAAGCCATCAAGGCCGATCCGCTGCTCGGCCAGATCCCCGCCATCAAGAACGGCGCCCTGGTCGCCGACTCGGACAACACCCTGACCCTTTCCATCTCCGCATCCTCGCCCCTGAGCCTGCCATGGTCGCTGGACACCTTCCTGCCGCAACTGGCCAGCGCAGCGGACGCAGTGAAGTAAGCGCAGCTCCATGACGCAGAGTACGACGACGGCGCGCCCCGCCGTGCGCGTGACGCTCCCCGCCGCCGTCGTCGTGCTGGCACTGTTGGCCGGTGCGTCGCTGGCCGTGGGAGCCCGGGACGTTCCCCTTGCCACCGTGTGGCAAGCCCTTACCGCCTTCGACCCCGCCAATGGCGACCATGCCGTGGTGCACGCTCGCGTCCCGCGCACCGTCCTGGGCCTGCTGGCCGGCGGCGCCCTGGGCCTCGCCGGCGCGGCAATGCAGGGCGTGGCGCGCAACCCCCTGGCCGATCCCGGCATCCTCGGCGTCAATGCCGGCGCCGCCCTGGCAGTAGTGACAGGGATCTACGTCTTCGGCGTGGGAACCTTTTCCGGCTACATCTGGTTCGCGTTCGTGGGGGCTGCCGCTGCCGCCGTCGTGGTGTACCTCATTGCCTCGCTGGGCAGGGAGGGCGCAACCCCGGTGAAGCTGGCCTGGGCTGGCGAGGCGCTTAGCGCGGGACTGTACTCGCTCATGAACGTCATACTGGTTTCCAGCCAGGACACCCTTGACCGGTTCCGTTTCTGGCAGGTCGGCGGAGTCGCCGGGCGCGACTGGCCGGTGATCCTGCCGGCGTTGCCGTTCCTGGCCGTGGGCACGCTCATCGTGCTCCTGGCCGGTCGGATCCTCAACAGCCTTGCCCTGGGCGACGACATCGCCCGGGGCCAGGGCCAGCGCGTCGGCCTCTCCCGCGCCGTTACCGCCCTGGGGATCGTCCTGCTCTGCGGGTCGGCCACCGCGCTGGCAGGCCCCATCGGCTTCATCGGCCTGGTTATCCCGCACGCGGTCCGTGTCCTCACCGGCCCGGATTACCGCTGGATCCTG
>JABFWC010000343.1 GCA_013362385.1 Pseudarthrobacter sp. | reverse complement strand
ACCGTCCTCAAGCCGAAGCCGGCTGCGGCCAGGATTGCGGCGGTCGCCGCGGCCTGCTGACCGCTGGTTTCGATGAGCAAGTAGCCTCCAGGTGCGAGCCATTCGCTGGCCTCGGCAGCAAGACGGCGGTGAAAGTCCAAGCCGTCCGGGCCGCCGTCCAGTGAGACAGCAGGTTCGTGCAGGCGCGCCTCGGGTGGCATTGTCCGGATGGCGTCAGTCGGTACGTAGGGTGCGTTGACGGCCAGCAGTTGGACCTGTCCGTGCAGTCCTGGCGGGAGGGCGCGGAACAGGTCGCCCACGTGTACCCTCCCACCGAGTAGCGCAACATTCCGTCGAGCGCAGGCAACGGCGGCCGGATCAATGTCAGTGGCGTGCAATTCCACCCCCGGCAATCTGCGCAGGATGGCAGCTCCGACCGCCCCTGATCCAGAGCAAAGGTCGACAACAGTCGGTGCCGGCGGGACCGGGTCCGCCGTGAGCAGGGCCACGGCTTCGTTGACCAGAAGTTCCGTGCGCCTGCGCGGAACGAACACCCCAGGCTCGACGGCAATCCGCAGCCCCGCGAACTCCGCCCAGCCCAGGATGTATTCCAGCGGTTCGCCCTGGACCCGGCGTCGGACATTGTCCGCGAGCTGCCCCGGCCCCGAAGCCTCAGCGAGCAGGAGCCGGGCTTCCTCCTCGGCGAAGACACAGCCCGCTGAACGCAGTTGGGAGACGATGCCGGAGAAGGCCACGGGCCCCGGTGGAACTGCAGGCGGGGCCGCGGGCGCAGCGGAGGGCGGGGACGATGATTCGGCAGGTGGCATAACAGCGCCTTTCGGTGGGCCGCCAGGCACCCCCACGCCGCCTAACCCACGCTCTCCGGACGGCAGCGGAACGAGGTACCCGGAATCGATGATGAAGCGGTAATCGGACCCACCTCCTTCTGCCGTTGCTGGAAAGCCCATGCTAACTGCCCGGGGATAAAACAGGAACGGTCACCGAAACGATTGGCTTGAGGTTCTTTGACGATGGAGCCATTTGAAAGAAGGCTACGTGTCCTTGGCGTGTCCGAGCAGTTCAACGAGCCGGCCGATCGCGTCCTCGGCGGTGGGTGGCGGCCCGAAGACTTCCAGCTGCCGCGTTGTGTCCGCGACGTACTTGCCGGTCTGGAACCAGGTGATCATCGAAGCCATGTCCCTGACCATGGGATTGAAGCGTCCGGTGACAGCGGCGGCAATGCGCAGGAACGGCATGGGAACGGACCGGACCCGGATCCTGGTGCCGCTCATCCGCCCGGCCAGGGCCGCAACGTCCTGCATGCCAAGCGGCCGGTCCCACCCGATGTCGATGTGCTGACCCTCCACGCCGACGGCGTCGACGGCTTGGGCCAGGTAACGGGCGAGATCCGGGGTCAGCACGAACGTGAGGGGGATGCGGGGAGAACCGAACCACATCAGTTTGCCCTTGGCCACGGGGTCGCCGCCAAACCGGGTGACCTGGTCCAGGAACGCTCCCGGGCGCAGCGCAACGAACGGCACGCCCAGTTCCCGCAGCCGGTCCTCCATCAGCTTCTTATGCCAGAAATGCGGGACCTGCGGCGTCTGGTCGCAGGTCAGGATGCTCGTCAGGACGAACCGGCGCACGCCGGCGCGGGCGGCGGCCTCGGCAAGATTTGCGTTGCCCACCCGGTCGATCTCCGGGGTGTCACCTTTCCGGTGCCGGGTGTAGCCCGCTGCAGAAGTGACCACCGCGTCAACACCGGCCATGGCACGGTCCAGCGATTCCCGGTCCATCATGTCGCCCCTGGCGATCTCCGCCCCGGCTGCTTCCAAGCGGCTGGCATCCGAACCGGGACGCACCAGGGCGCGGACCTGTTTTCCACGGGCCAGCAGTTCCTGGGCGACCTGGCTGCCCAGCGTGCCTGTGCCGCCAACCACCAGTACGGGCCCGCTCCCGCCAGGCTCCCTGGCAGGCATGGTGGGCTCAGGGCCCGGGCGGGCAGATCCGTCACTCATTGCATCCTCCGATCAGCTAGCGGTGCAGGGCACGCTCCACCGCCGCGAGCAGGGCGTTGAACCGCCCGTTGGCGGGTAGGTCGTCGAGGTAGACGGGTTTGCCGTCGGGCCCGCCAAGCGGAACCTGCCAGTTGGGGTACAGCGCCTCGGTGGTTCCGGGCTGGTTCTGGACCCGGCGCTCCCCCACCGCATCCACCAGCGCCACGCCGAGCAGGACGGACGGCGCCTGCGCCAGCAGCAGGTGCAGGGCCTCGATGGTGTGTTCCTCGCCGCCGGTCCCGGCCGCCCCGGCCAGGTACCCGCGCTCGCGCAGCAGGGCGAACATCTTCTCCAGGGACGCGTTGTGTTCGGCCCGCTCTTCCGCTTCGGACCGCTCCAGCAGTCCCAGCCGGCTCCGCAGCCCCACGTGGTCCCCTGCGAGGTAGCCGGCGGTGGGCGGCAGGTCGTGGGTGTTGACGCTGGCGAGCGCCTGCGTTCGGTACTTCTCCGGCGCAAGGGGCGAATCGCCGTCGTACTCAAACCACAGGATGGATGTGCCCAGGATGCCGCGCGCGGCAAGGTAGTCCCGCACCCAGGGTTCGAAGGTGCCCAGGTCCTCGCCGATCACTACGGCCCCGGCCCGGTGCGCCTCCAAGGCGAGGATGCCGATCAGGGCCTCATGGTCGTAGCGGACATAGGCGCCGTCGCCGGGGGCATTACCGGCAGGGATCCACCACAGGCGGAACAAGCCCAGGATATGGTCCACGCGGATGCCGCCGGCATGCCGCAGCACCGTTGCCAGCATGTCCCGGAAAGGCGCGTAGCCTGCCTCGGCGAGTCGCGCAGGATGCCACGGCGGCTGGCCCCAGTCCTGGCCCTGTTGGTTATACATGTCGGGCGGGGCCCCCACGCTCGTGGCCGGGGCCAGCACGCTCCGCAGGGTCCAGGCGTCGGCGCTGCTGTGGTCCACGCCCACGGCCAGGTCGTGCACCACGCCCAGCCGCATCCCGGCACGGAGCGCGGCCCGCTGGGCGTCTTCGAGCTGCTCGTCGCAGATCCACTGCAGCCACCGGTGGAACCCGATACGGTCCGCCAGTTTCTCCCGGAGCGCTTCCGCCTCCGCCGTGCCGATGGCGCAGGCCGGGTCCGTCCACAGCGGATCGTGGGGAGCAAGGTCCTCGCGGATGGCGGACCACAGCGCGAAATCATCCAGCCCCTTCCCTGACATCCGGCAGAACTCGTCGAAGGCGGCCTGCCGGGCCGGTGAACGGCGCGTGTGGTACAGCATCTCCAACGCCTCCAGCTTGGCGGCATACACGGCGTCGCGGTCCAGCCGCGTCCCCTCCTTGTTCAGCACCGCCGCTTCGGCATGCAGCCTTTCCAGCGCAGCACGCTTGCGCGGCTTGAGGTAGGCCAGCTCGGGCACTGCCTCGATCCTGATGTACAGAGGATTGAAGAACCGGCGCGTGGAGGGCGAGTAGGGGGACGGCTGGACCGGCGGAACCGGCTCCGCGGCGTGCAGCGGGTTGACCAGCACGTAGTCCGCCCCGCGGGCCCCGCTGATGGCCGCCAGGTCCGCAAGGTCCGCGAAATCGCCGATGCCCCAGGACCGCTTGGACCGCACCGAATACAGCTGCGTGGCCAGCCCCCAGCCCCGGCGTTCCTCCAGCGGCCCGGCCGTGGCCAGCCGCGCAGGCGTAACCACCAGCATGGCGGTGACTGTGGCACCTCCCGACTCCGCGCGCAGCGTGTGCCAGCCCAACGGCAGGTCCTGCGGCAGTGCGAAAGTGGCCCGCCCGGTGAGGGCGCCGTCCACCTCGCGGGGCTGGACCCAGACGTCCTGCTGGACGGCGTCCCGCACCCCCGCGTCCCCTTCCAGGCTGATGGTCAGGCGGGCGGTGGTCCCGTCCGGCACATGGACCGGAACCTGCGCCGGCTCACCTTGCTGAATCACGACGGCGGGCGGCAGCATCCGTCGCCAGGGTGCAAGTTCCGCCTCGGCCAGGGCGGCCTCGATCTGGCCGTTGGTCCGCGCCTCCACTCCGAGGGCGGCCAGCACCTTGACCAGGGTCCCGTCCGCCACCGAGTGCGGCAGGCCATCCCAGCCCTGGAAGGAGGTTCCGACCCCGTGCGCGTCGGCCAGCTGCTGCAACAAATGCGGATCCACATCCTCCCGGGCATCGGCAGGAGGGTCTGCGGGCACGATTGGCCGCGGTGGATGCTGCTGGTCTGTTGCCGTCATGGGTGTCCGCCTCGTCTGTGATGGTCCCGAAACTTTCAGTGCTGCCTGTTGCACCGGACGCTTACACCCCAGTGCACAGCCGTTGGATCAGATTATTGCAGGGCGGGGCCGGGGTGAAACCCGGGCGGCATGGCCGGAGGGATCCGGCGGCGCGTCTTGCGGGTTGGCCGGGACGGGCGGTTCAGGGGTCGAAGTGCGTGTTCACCGTTCCGTTGCTGATCCGGCCAAGGAGGTCGGCGGCGAGGTCGCGCAGCTTCTGGTTCCGGTGGCTGGACGCCTTGGTAAGCAGCGCCATCGCATCATCCTGGGTGCACCTGTTCTGCGCCATGATCACGCCGCAGGCCAAATCGATCGTGGTGCGGCTCTGCATCGCGGCCCTTAGGTCGTCCGCGAGGTTCTGGGCGTCGGCGATCCGCAGTGCCAGCCGCAGCGCCCGACCTGCCAGGTGCGCAAACGCCTCGGCCCTGGTGACCACCGCGGGAACAAAGACGCTCGGTTCCGAGGAGAAGAAGTTCAGCGCGGCGGACTGGTTCTGGTCCAGGGCGAGGGGAACGCCCAGCACGCTGCGGCACCCGTTTTCGGCCAGCACTTTCTGGTACTCCGGCCAGCGGGGGTCGGTCTCCACATCGACCAGGACCACGGGTTCCATGGTCTCCAGTGACGCGATGCAGGGCCCGTCCCCGAGGGCCTGTTCCAGCTTGTCCAGCATCGCGGCGCGTTCGCTGCTGCCAGCGATAGTGGCGGTGCGTTTACGGCGACGCACGGTCACCCCGCATTCAATGAACACGCCTGCCGAATCGGTGAGCGTGGACGCTGCAACGGCGGACAGCTCCGTCAGGAATCCGCCCACGTCCGTGCTTCCAAGAATGAGGTCATGCAGTTGGACGAACTCGTCGTCGCTACCGGGGGTGGCCATGACTCAATATAAGCGCGATGGCGGCCCGCGCGCGCGCCACAAAACGTCATTCCGGGGCCCCTGGTTACTCCGTGCGACGAAAAGAGAAGCACTAAGGCGGGAATCTGCGCCGGCAGAGTGAATCTGTGTAGCGTCATGACGATCCACGGCACGGCAAAACTTGATGGAGGAGACCGCAGATGGGCCTCAGTGAACTGCGGGTGTTCGGACGGTCGGGCACCCCCATCAGTCCGCTCACCCTTGGCACCATGAATTTCGGCGAAGGGCTTGGCGGTCCGCCCGGCGCGCCCACGGGCGCGGACGAGGGCATCCGCATTATCCACGCCGCCCTTGATGCCGGGATCACGGCAATCGATACCGCTGACGTCTACTCCCAGGGCGAGTCAGAACAGGTCGTGGGGCGTGCGCTGCGCGGCAGGCGGGACGACGTCTTCCTGGCCACCAAGTTCCACGGCCAGATGAGTCCGAACCCCGCCCACTCGGGAAACTCCCGCCGCTGGATCACCCAGGCCGTCGAGGGAAGCCTGCGCCGCCTCCAAACGGACCGCATCGACCTCTATCAGGCACACCGGCCCGACTACAACACCGATGTGCTCGAAACCATCACCACGCTCAATGACCTGATCCGGCAGGGGAAGATCCTTTATTACGGCACCTCCGTCTTCACGCCGGCACAGCTGGTGGAGGCGCAGTGGCTGGCCACCACCAACCACCTGATTCCACCGCTGGGCAACCAGGTGCCCTACTCCATGCTGGTCCGCGCAAACGAGCGGGATGTATTACCCATCGCCCAGCAATACGGCCTGGGCGTCCTCGCCTACGGGCCCCTGGCGGGCGGCTGGCTCTCCGGCGACTTCACGCTCGAGGCCAGCAAGGCGCCTACGCGGGTGCACTCGCTCCCGGGCCGCTACGACATTTCCGGCCCCGCCAGCGAACGCAAGCTCCTGGCTGCGGATTCACTGGCCCGCCTGGCGGACAAGCTGGAAATGCCGCTGGTGGATCTGGCCGTCGGGTTCGCGTTGACGCACCCGGCCATCAGCAGCGTGATCATTGGTCCGCGCAGCGAGGAGCACCTGCAGGCCTACCTCCGCGCCGCCGATGTCCAGCTGGGCGAATCGGTCCTGGACGCCATTGACGAGTTGGTGCCCCCGGGCACCAACTTCGTGGAGCGGGACGCCGGCGCCATCGTGCCCTCCATCGAGTTCGCGGAATTGCGACGGCGGTAGCCGGTTCCCGCCGGGCACTTCACCAGGGTGCCTATCATGGCTTTGATGAAGGCCCTGTTCACGGTAGGTCACGGCACGTCCTCGCAGGAGGAGCTCACGGCGCTGCTCACCGCGGCGGGGGTTGCGTCGTTGGTGGACGTCCGGATCGGGCCCGGCAGCCGCAAGTACCCGCAGTTCGGCAAGGACAGCATGGCCCAATGGCTGCCTGCGGCCGGTATCAGCTACCGCTGGGAACGCCGGCTCGGCGGCTTCCGCAAGCTTCCGCCCGACTCCCCCGACACGGCGCTGCGCAATGAATCGTTCCGGGCGTATGCAGGGTACATGCGCTCCCCCGAATTCATGGCAGCCCTGGCGGAGCTGCTCACGGACGCGCAACACGGGCAGACGGCGATCATGTGCAGCGAAACCGTTTGGTGGCGGTGCCACCGCAGGCTCATCGCCGACCATTGCCAGCTGATCGAGCATGTTCCGGTGGAGCACCTGATGCCACCGGCAAAACGGATGCCGCACGTCCCCATGCAAGGCGTCCGGGTGCTGGGCGCGGAGCTCCGATATGACGTCTTG
>JABFWC010000350.1 GCA_013362385.1 Pseudarthrobacter sp. | reverse complement strand
AAGGTGGGCACCGCAACTGCGGTGCCCACCTTCCTGGTTTAAGCGGGTTGCATGAGGCTGCGACGGCGGGCCGTACGAACGGCAGGCCACGCCGCCGGGGTCAGCCGGCCGGATGCAGCGCGGCCTTGCGGGCCAGCGAGTTCCGGCGCGCAGTGCCGAGCATGTCCAGCGTCAGCAGCAGCAGGGCCAGCCACACCACGCCGAAGCCGAGCCAGCGCTCCGGGGTCATGGTTTCGCCGAACACCAGCAGTGCCACCAGGAACTGCAGCACGGGCGCGAAGTACTGCAGCAGGCCGATGGTGGTCATCGGCAGCCGCCGGGCCGAGGCTCCGAAGAACACCAGCGGGACGGCGGTGATCACACCGGAGGCCACCAGCAGCCAGAAGTGCCCGGCCCCCTGCGACGTCAGCGTGGAGTTGCCGGAAGCCCCGAGGACCACCATCGCCACCGCTGCCAGCGGCGCCAGGACCATCGTCTCCACGCTGAGGCTGGTGACGGCATCCACCTTCGGCCCCACCCGCTTCTTCACGAAGCCGTACAGGCCGAAGCTGACGGCCAGCGTCAGGGCGATCCACGGAAGCTGCCCGTAGGAACAGGTCAGGACGCCTACCGCCACAAAGCCGATGCCGACGGCGGCCCACTGCAGCGGGCGCAGCCGCTCCTTCAACACGAACACCCCCAGCAGCACCGAGACGAGCGGGTTGATGTAGTAGCCCAGCGAGGTTTCCACCGCCTGGCCCGTGGTGACGCCGTAAGTGTAGGTCAGCCAGTTGACGGCGATCAGGAACGCCGCCAGCGCCAGCGAGCCGAAGACCTGCCGGTCCCTGAGCGCCGCCGCGAGGATCCGCCAGGACCTGGTCACCGTGATCAGCAGGGCGCAGAACAGCAGCGACCACACCACGCGGTTGGCCACGATCTCGACGGCGCCGGCCGGCATCAGGATGAAGAAGTACAGCGGGAGCAGCCCCCACAGGACGTACGCGCCAATGCCGAACAGCATGCCCGCCGTCGTGTCCCCGCCAACCTGCTTGGGGCCGGACGTCGATGCGGCGACGCCACCGGCAGGCGCGGGTGGGCGGAGATCGGCTGCGGGGGCGGAGGTGGCTGGGCTGGCTGCGGGGGTTCCTTCGGGCAATGGCACGGAACCCATAACACCAGCCGCCGGGCAGGTATTCCGGGCAGGCACGCGGGCAACCGGCAAATTAGTCAGTAGGCTTGCTTTCATGACACCTGCCCTCCATCCAGGATGTGCCCTATGAGGCTCCGGCGCAGCAATGCCTCCGGCCGCGGCTACCGCCGGGTCCGGTCCGGCAAAGGCTTCAGCTACCGGGACCTGGACGGCTCCGCGCTGCCGCCGGGCCCCGTCCGTGACCGGCTGGAAAGCATCGGCATTCCGCCGGCGTGGACCGATGTGTGGATTGCCCCGTTCGAAAACGGCCATATCCAGGCCACGGGACTGGATGCCGTCGGCCGCCGCCAGTACATCTACCACCCGGAGTGGCGGGAACGTAAGGACCGGGTGAAGTTCGACCGGTCCCTGCAGCTTGCAGAGTCGCTGCCCGCCGCGCGCCGCCGGGTGACCATGGACCTGCGCAGCGAGGGCCTCACCCGTGAACGCGTGCTGGCGGCGGCATTCCGGATGCTGGACAGCGGCTCGCTGCGGGTTGGCTCGGAGCGGTACACCAACGAGAACGGCAGCCGCGGCCTGGCCACCCTGCTCTGTGCCCACGTCCAGGTGCGCAAGGACAGGATCCTGCTGCGGTTCCCGGCCAAGAGCGGCAAGGACTGGGAATCGGAGATCCGCGACGCCGACCTTGCCGCGCTCCTGCGCCAGCTGAAGCGCCGCGGCCCCAACGCGCGGCTCCTGGCATACAAGGAGGGCCGCCGGTGGCGCCCGGTTACCAGCGCGGACATCAATGCCTATGTGAAGGAACGGACCGGCTCCGACTTCACCGCCAAGGATTTCCGCACCCTCCGCGGAACCGTGGCCGCCGCCGCCAGCCTGGCACGTACCGGCCCCCAGCGGACGGCTGCCAAACGGAAGCGGGCCATCAGCCGGGCCATGTACGAGGCATCGGAGACGCTCGGCAACACGCCCTCCATCGCCCGCAAAAGCTACGTGGACCCCCGGGTGGTGGACCATTACCACGCCGGGGAGACCATCGACCCGAAACGCGTTGACTCGGCCGAAGCCGAACTGCGCGCCCTCCTCTACCGGGAAGGCAAGGTGGTTGCGCTGGCCGCGAATTAGAATGGCACGGTGTGCGGCGTGATGCTGCGCACCGCAAGAAACCTCATGCAGGACCAGTTCAGAAGGGCTCCCGGTGTCCAACCCCAGCGAAACCGCCGCCAACCGTCCCCTCCGCGTTGCCATCATCGGCGCCGGACCGGCCGGAGTCTATGCTGCGGACATCCTCACCAAGTCCAGCGGCGTCAAGGACGGCGACTTCCAGGTCAGCATCGACCTCTTTGAGGCGTACCCGGCCCCGTACGGCCTGATCCGCTACGGCGTGGCGCCCGACCACCCCCGGATCAAGGGCATCGTCAACGCGCTGCACAAGGTCCTGGACCGCGGCGACATCCGCTTCCTGGGGAACGTGACCTACGGCCGGGACCTCACACTGCACGACTTCCGGGCCTTCTACGACGCCGTGATCTTCTCCACGGGCGCGGTCAAGGACGCGGACCTCGGGATCCCCGGCATCGACCTGCAGGGGTCCTTCGGCGGGGCGGACTTCGTCTCCTGGTACGACGGGCACCCGGATGTTCCCCGGGAATGGCCGCTGGAGGCCAAGGAAATCGCGGTCATCGGCAACGGCAACGTGGCGCTGGACGTGGCGCGGATGCTGGTCAAGCACCCGGAGGAACTGCTCAGCACCGAGATCCCGGACAACGTCTACCAGGGCCTGAAGTCCTCGCCGGTGACGGACGTGCACGTCTTTGGCCGCCGCGGGCCGGCCCAGGTGAAGTTCACCCCGCTGGAGCTGCGGGAGCTGAGCCACATGAATGACGTGGACATCGTGCTCTACCCCGAGGACTTCGAATTCGACGAAGCCTCTGATGAGGCCATCAGAACCAACAACCAGACCAAGACCATGGTGAACACCCTCACCAACTGGCTCGTGGAGGAGCACGCCGAGTCCGAGAACCCCTCCTCGCGCAGGCTGCACCTGCACTTCCTGCACAGCCCCGTTGAGGTGCTCGACGACGGCGCGGGCAAGGTGGCCGGCATGAAGTTCGAACGCATGCAGCTGGACGGCACCGGCAACGCCAAGGGTACAGGTGAGTACGTGGAGTACCCCGTCCAGGCCGTCTACCGCGCCATCGGCTACCACGGCTCGCCGCTGGACGAGTTGGAATACGACGCCAAGCGCGGCGTCATCCCGAACGAAGGCGGCCGCGTCCTGGACGCCTCCGGAAATCCCATCCCAGGTATCTACGCCACAGGCTGGATCAAGCGCGGGCCCGTCGGGCTGATCGGGCACACGAAGGGCGACGCCCTGGAAACCATCGGGTTCCTGCTCGAGGACCGGCTGCACCTGCCGGCGGCGCAAAACCCGGATCCCCAGGCCATCATCGACCTGCTCGAGGAACGCGGCATCGAATACACCACGTGGGAGGGCTGGAACAAGCTCGACGCCCACGAGGCCGGCCTTGGCCAGGCCTGGACCGGGCCCGAAGGCCTGGACCACGTGGTGCGCGAACGCATCAAGGTGGTGCCGCGCGAGGAGATGATCCGCATCTCCCGCGCCTAACCCGCGGAGTCCGTTGCCCGAAAACCCTAGTCGCCGGACCAAATTCGAGTTAGCTTAATTAATATGAAAACGGCCGCGGCCAGGACCCGGGCGTACAGTTCGCCCAAGCGGGCTTCTGCCGCCGCCGAGACGGGTCGCCGGATCCTGCAGGCAACCCTGGACCTGTTCCTGGCGGGGCCGCTCGCCGACGTCACCCTCAACGCCGTAGCGGGACGCGCAGGGGTAACCGTCCAAACAGTCATCCGCCGCTTCGGCGACAGGATGGGGCTCATCCAGGCCACGGCCGAATACGCTTCCGCGGAGGTTGCCGCGCAGCGCGGTGCCGCACCGGCCGGGGACGTGCCTGCCGCCGTCGACAACCTCGTGGAGCATTACGAAACCACCGGTGCCCTGGCACTGAAGCTGCTGGCCGAAGAGGACACCTCCCCGGTCCTGGCAGAGATCACCGCTGGCGGACGGCGCCTCCACCGGGAATGGTGCGAACGTGTCTTCGCGCCCTTCCTGTCGGAGGACTACCTGCGTGGCGGGGTGGAGCGGAAGCGTCGCCTCGCCCAGTTTGTCGCGCTCTGCGACGTCTACACCTGGAAGCTGCTCCGCCTCGACGCGGGACTGGGCAAGGACCAGGTGGCACTCTCCCTACTCGAAATGCTGGAGCCCTTCACCCGGAGGTCCTGATGTCCACCATCCTCGCCTACACGTCGCCGGCCATCGGCCACCTGTTTCCCATGGTCCCGCTGTTCCTGGAGCTGAAGGCTCGCGGCCACGAGGTCCATGTGCGCGCCCTGCGCCAGCAGATACCGATGCTCCGCGCGAACGGATTCCAGGCGGAGCCGGTCGATGACAGGCTTCTTGCGGTCGAAGCCGTGGACTACCGCGCAGGAAACGCGCGGGCGGCACTGGCTTCCAGCGTTGACACTTTCACGGCCCGCGCCCGCTTCGATGCACCGGATCTGCGTGCAGCCATGGATGCAGTCAAGCCGGACCTGCTGGTGGTCGACATCAATTCCTGGGGTGCCCGGATCGTGGCGGAGGATTCCGGCCTGCCCTGGGCCACGTTCAGCCCGTACACCCCACCGCTGACCTCCCGCGGCACGCCGCCGTTCGGTCCCGGCCTCGACCCCATGCCCGGCCCTCTTGGCCGGGTGCGTGATGCGCTGGCGCGCCGCCTGGTGATTGGCGCGGTCGAGAAACTGATGCTGCCACGCATCAACTCGATTCGCGCCGAGCTGTCCGGTGGCCGCCTTGCCCCGGTCGACGGCGCCGACGCGATGTTCCGGACGGCCCCGCTCCTGCTCGTCACCACCTCGGAGCCCTTCGAGTACCCGCATCCCGACTGGGGACGCGATGTCCGCATGATTGGGGCGCTGGGCTGGGAACCGCCGTCGCCCCCGCCGGCGTGGCTGGACGACCTGGCGCGCCCCGTGGTGCTGGTCACCACCTCCTCCGAATACCAGGCGGACGAGGCCATCGTGCGGACTGCCCTGGCGGGACTGGCGGCGGAGCCCTTCGCCGTCGTCGCCACCCTGCCTGCCGCGCAGGCAGGGTCCGCCGGCGCAGCACGCGCGTCCGGTACCGGCGGGTTCGGAGAGCTGCCGGCAAATGCGCGGCTGGAACAGTTCGTCCCGCACGGCCAGGTCCTGGAACATGCGGCCGTGGCCATCACCCACGGCGGCATGGGAGCCACCCAAAAGGCCCTGGCCAAGGGAGTGCCGGCAGTGGTGGTGCCCTTTGGCCGCGACCAGCACGAGGTGGCAGCCAGGGTGGTGGCCGCCGACGCCGGCGTCAGGCTCAGCCGCAAAGACCTCACGCCGGCCACGCTCCGCGCGGCGGTCCACAAGGCATTGGCGAAGAAGGACGGCGCCCGCCGGGTTGCCGCAGGCTTTACGGCCGCCGGGGGAGCGGCAGCGGGAGCGGATGCCCTGGAGGAACTGGTCCGAGTACACCCATGACACGGACTTTGTGTCCAGCTATGCTGACTTGGGCACCTTCCAGCACCTTACGGGAGTTCGATGACGAACCTGCTCCAGCCTGAACCGCTCCAGCGTGCCGCGCTGGCCGGGCATGAGCACCTTGGCGGCGCCTCCGGGAGCACCCCCGAACTGCCCGGGCTGCGCAAACTCATCAAGGAGTCCTGGCAGCGCTCCGCCAGCCTGCGGGCCAACCCGGACAATCCCGCCGCGCCGCTCGCGTTGGACTGGGACGAGCTGGAGGACTACCGCCGGCAGCACCCCCTGGCGGCTATCATGCCCGTCATCGACAAGCTCCTGGTCCAGCCGAGCCACGACAGCGGACTCCTGGTGGCCGTGGGCGACGAAGTGGGCCGGCTCCTGTGGGTGGACGGGGACCCGGCGCTGCAGCGGCGCGCCGAGGGCATGATGTTCGTGCCCGGCGCCGACTGGTCCGAAGCCAGCGTCGGCACCAGCGCCCCCGGAACAGCCCTCGCGCTGGGCCGCGGCATCCAGATTGCAGGTGCCGAGCATTACCAGCGCACCGTCCACCCATGGAGCTGCACCGCAGTCCCGTTCCACGATCCGGATTCAGGAGCCGTGCTCGGCGTCGTGGACATCACCGGCACGGCCACCGCGGTCGCACCACACACCCTTTCACTCGTTGAGGCCACGGTCGCTGCCGCGCAGGCGCAGCTGCGCGTGGAGCGGCTGCAGCTCGCCGCGGACCTTGCCAGGAAACCAGTACGACGGCGGTCCCCGTCTACCGCTGCCAGGCAGGGCCACGCTGCTACTGAAGGCAGCCTCTACCGCAACAGCCTGCAGCTGCTGGGCCGCGACCAGGCCCTGCTCAGCCTGGCCGGCAAGACCGTAGCGCTGTCCGCCCGGCACAGCGAGATCATGGCCCTGCTCAGCACCCACAAGGACGGGCTCACCGCCGAGGAACTATGCGCACTGCTGTATCCCGGCGACGGCTCCACCATCACCCTCCGGGCCGAGATGGTGCGCCTCCGCAAGGTCCTCCAGCAGCTCGACCCCGACGCCGTGCCCGGCTCGCGCCCCTACCGTCTCCCCGTGGACCTGGTGCCGGACACCGGCCAGGTGCTGAGCTGCCTGCAGCGCGGAGCCCACCGGATCGCCCTGGAAATCTACCGCGGCGCCGTCCTCCCGCGTTCGGAGGCGCCCGGCGTCGTCGAACTCAGGAGCAGGGTCTCGTCCCTGCTCC
>JABFWC010000185.1 GCA_013362385.1 Pseudarthrobacter sp. | reverse complement strand
CGACGCTCTTCCGATCTACCACGCCGCGCCGTGCCCGGCTGCTGGCACCGCTGGCATGGCGCCGGAACGGCTTCACCGCGACCGGTACCACCCTGTTGATCCGCTCGGGGCGATGGTGGCGGGAGCTGGTGGTGGTTCCGCACCAACGGACGCAGTCCATGGCACTGCAGCAGGGTCCGCTGGCGCGGCGCTTCCGCGTGGCGGACCTGGTCCTGCATACCACTGCAGGACCGGTCTCCCCGAGGCTCACCCAGGCCGGGCTGGATGAAGCGAGGCAGCTCTTTGATGAGCAGGCCGCCCGGGCCCGGCTGGCCCGGAAGCGGCAGACGACGGAACAATGGCTTCGGCAGGTGGTTCCGGTGCCAGGCGCCCTCCCGGCGACCCGGGCCGCAGCTACGAGAAATCATCAACAGGAAGGCCACGAGCATGGCTAAGCCCGGGCGCCTCGGCGTCGGAATCATCGGCGCGGGAAGGGTGGGCGCCGTCCTTGGTGCCGCCTTGCGCGCCGCCGAGCACGCCGTCGTCGGGGTTTCGGCGGTGTCCGACGCCAGCCGGGAGCGGGCCGAAGCATTGCTGCCCGGCGTCCCCGTCATGGAAGTGCAGGACATCGTGGAGCGGGCCGAACTGGTGCTGCTGGCCGTGCCCGACGACGCCCTGCCGGACCTGGTGGAGGGCCTCGCGAAGCTCGGGGCATGGCAGCCGGGCCAGCTGGTGGCGCACACCTCCGGACGCTTCGGCGTGGGCGTGCTGCGGCCGGTCCGCGCCGCCGGCGCCGTGCCCTTGGCCCTGCACCCGGCCATGACGTTCACCGGCATGAGCCTGGACCTGACGAGGCTGCTGGACTGCACATTCGGGGTGACCGCCGACGCTGCGATGCTTCCCATCGCGCAGGCACTGGTGGTGGAGATGGGGGCGGAGCCGGTGGTGATCGCCGAGGCGGACCGCACGCTGTACCACGCGGCCCTGGCCCACGGGTCCAACCACCTGGTCACGCTGGTGGCCCAGGCGTCGCAGTTGCTGCGCGAAGTGGGAGTGGAGCTGCCCGAGCGCATGCTGGGGCCGCTGCTGCGGGCGACGCTTGAGAACGCGCTGGCCTCGGGGGAGTCGGCCCTGACGGGACCGGTGGCCCGCGGTGACGTGGGGACGGTGCGTGCCCACGCCGAGGCGCTGCGGGAGTACGACGGCGGCGGGCACGGCGATGTGCTGGAGGCCTACCTTGCGATGGCGCGCGCCACGGCCCTGCGGGCTGAGGGGCGCGGGCTGCTGAAACCCGACCAGCTGAAAGGGCTGCGCGAAGCCCTCGATCCGAAGGAGGACTGATGTCCATTCAACTCGTCACCACGGTGGCCGGCCTGCGGGCGGAGAGCGCACGGCTCCTCCGTTCCCGGAACGGCGTTTCGCAGGGGCTGGTGCCCACGATGGGTGCACTCCACGAAGGCCACGCTGCCCTGGCGCACACCGCCGTCGAACAGAATGACGTGGTGGTGGCGAGCATCTTCGTGAACCCCCTCCAGTTCGGCGACGCTGTGGACCTGGACCGCTATCCGAGGACCCTGGACGCGGACCTGGCGCTGCTGGAGGAACAGGGCGTCGACCTTGCCTTCGCGCCGTCGGTGGAGGAGGTGTATCCGGGCGGTGAACCCCTGGTGCGGATCACGTCCGGGCGGCTTGGGGAAAAGTGGGAGGGGGCCTCCCGGCCCGGCCACTTCGACGGGGCACTGACCGTGGTGGCCAAACTGCTGCACTACGGCATGCCTGCCGCCGGCCTTCCGTCGGGTTCCCTGCCTGATGGTTCTTCCGGGGCTGCCCTTCCTGCCTACCGGGCCTACTTCGGGCAGAAGGATGCGCAGCAGCTGGCGCTGGTGCGGCGGATGGCGGCGGACCTGAATTTCCCTGTCGAGATTGTCGGCGTGCCTACCGTCCGCTCGGATGACGGCCTGGCGTTGTCCAGCCGCAACCGCTTCCTGTCCGACGAGGAGCGGGAAGCGGCCCTGGTCCTGTCGCGGGCGCTGCGGCTGCTGGAGGAGCGGGCCAACGCCCACGAGCCGCTCGACGTTGAATCGGCGCAGGCAATGATTGAGTCCCAGCCGCTGGTTGCATTGGACTACTTTGACGTGGTGGACCCGGGCAGCCTGGAGCCGCTGGCCGAAAACTGCAGGGAGACGCCCTTCCGGGGAGAAGCGCTGGCCCTTATTGCCGCGAAGGTGGGCCCGGTGCGGCTGATCGACAACATGCCGCTGAGTTCCTAGCCGGCGGCCGGAGGCTGTTGGGTCAGGCCGCTGTTTGGGTGGGCTGCTCTTCTTGCCCGGCCTGTCTGACCTAGATGCCCGGCCTGTCGCGGCTGGTCATGAGCTGTTCGAGGAGCGCGCGTTCGGGTCGGCCCGGGTTACGGGCCACGCAAAGGCGGAGGCGGTCCCGCACGGTTTCGTCGGCCGGGTCCTTGCTGCACAGCAGTTCATCGATGATTTCCTGCGCCTGCCATCGGAGGGATTCAATGGCGAACTCCCGGACTTCGGCCGGCGTCTCGCTGGACATCCAGGGGTCCGGGTCCGAGGGCACGCTCTGGAACATCCGCTCTGCTGTCATAGGGGCCTCCTTGCACCAATCCGAAGTGGCCGGTGTTGTGGCCCCCGCGGCGTTGAGAGCTCTGCGCGTAGGTCAACAGTACAGGGAGGAAGACCGGTCTGTCTCCCCGGGAGTAGACTGAAGTCCTATGAGTACCGAGGCGAAGGTCCCGTTGTCCTCCACCCCTTCGGAGGTGGCGGCGCCGGAAGGCCACGCCAACCCCGAGGAGCGCATCCTTGCGGTGGCCTATGAGCTGTTCTCACGCCGGGGAGTCCGGGATGTGGGCGTCAACGAGCTCATCGAGCGCTCGGGAGTAGCCAAGGCCACCTTCTACAGGCACTTCCCCTCCAAGGACTCCCTTGTCCTGGCGTTCCTGGAGCAACGGGACAAGCTGTGGACCGTCGAAGCGATCGTGACCCAGGCGCGCCGACGCGGAAAGACTCCCGTTGAGCGCCTGCTGGCGATTTTCGACGTCCTGGGGGAATGGTTCCAGCGCGAGGACTTCGAGGGGAGCACCTTCATCCACGTCTTGCTGGAGATGGGACCCTCACACCCGCTGGGGCAGGCAAGCATCGACTACCTGGCAAAGCTCCGGGGGCATGTGCAGACGATGGCAGAAGAAGCCGGGTTGGTCAGTCCTGACGAGTTCGCGCGCTCGTGGCAGATCCTGATGAAGGGATCCATGATCTCGGCTACGGGCGGCGACCTGCAGGCCGCGAGGCGTGCGCAGCGGATGGCCGGCTGGCTGATCGAGCACCACACGGCCTCGCCGGAGGTCCGAGGCGCAGATTCGAACGCGGGCGTGGCAGCTTCCGACAAATAGTCAGCTTGCTTATTACTTTCATACTTCCTAGGCTGGAACCTGTCAGGCACGCAACTCTCAAGGCGGTACTTTGCGCCCACACAGCGGGCGGAGTCCGTCGCAGGCGAGGAGGAAGAATGTCAGAGCACAGCATCGCAGGCAAGAAGGTCGCATTCCTTTTGACTGACGGCGTAGAGCAAGTGGAGCTCACCAGCCCCTGGCAGGCAGTGAAGGACGCCGGCGGCGAGCCCACCCTGGTTGCCCCCAAGAGCGGCAAGTTGCAGGGATTCAACGGGACGGAAAAGGGTGACACCTTCGACGTCGACATCACCGTGGCAGAGGCCAACGCCTCCGACTTCGACGCGCTGGTCCTCCCCGGCGGCGTCGTCAACGCCGACCACCTGCGGGTGGACAAGGACGCCCGGAGCTTCACCCGCAGCTTCTTCGAACAGCACAAGCCGGTGGCATCGATCTGCCACGGCCCGTGGCTGCTGATCGACGCCGGCGTCATCCGGGGCCGGAACGTCACGTCCTACCACACCCTCGAAACCGACCTGAAGAACGCAGGCGCCAACTGGACTGACCAGGAAGTGGTGGTTGACCAGGGCCTGGTGACCAGCCGGAACCCGGACGACCTGCCCGCGTTCAACAGCAAGCTCGTGGAGGAAATCTCCGAGGGCCAGCACGCCGGCCAGACGGCATAGGAGGATCCTGCTGTTCCCTCAGGGTTTGGAAAAAATACCCATGCGGAGGAATTACTCCAGCGGGTAGAGTGTTGGAATCTGCAGCGGCGCCGACCGCGCACCACTCATCAAAACCCTGAGGGAACACCCATGTCTACCGAAGCCTCTCCGAACGCCAAAGGCCAGGCCGTCCAGAGCCACGGAGCCGAGGCCGCCGCGCCGGAGAAGATGTCCCGGGAGGCTGTGACCATCATCAGCACGCTGCTGGTGGCAACCTTCGTGGTGATCCTCAACGAGACCATCATGAACGTCGCCCTGCAGCGCCTCATGGTGGACCTGCGGGTGGACCCGCCAACTGTCCAGTGGCTGTCCACCGGTTTCATGCTCACCATGGCCGTGGTCATCCCGACCACCGGATTCATCCTGCAGAGCCTGTCCACGCGCGCCGTGTTCATGCTGGCGATGGGCCTGTTCGCCGGCGGCACCGCCCTGGCTGCAGTGGCCCCCGGCTTCGAAGTCCTGCTGCTGGCACGCATTGTCCAGGCGGGCGGCACCGCCATCATGCTGCCGCTGCTGATGACCACCATCCTCACCCTGGTCCCGCTGGCCAGGCGCGGGGCGGTCATGGGCAACGTGAGCATTGCCATCTCGGTGGCGCCCGCCATGGGCCCCACCGTGTCAGGCCTGATCCTGGAGCACTTCACCTGGCGGTTCATGTTCGTGTTCGTGCTGCCCGTGGCCCTCGCCGCCCTGGCCATCGGCGCGAAGTACCTCACCAACGTGGGCGAGGCCGAAAAGGCCCGCCTGGATTCGCTCTCCGTGCTCCTCACCGTCCCGGCGTTTGGCGGGCTGGTCTACGGGCTGAGCCAGATCGGCGGCGGCCACGGCGGCCAGGCCGGTCCCGGTGCGGCCGCCATCGCAGCCCTTGCCATCGGCGTCGCCGCCCTGGCGGTCTTCGTTCTCCGCCAGGTCCGGCTGCAGAAGTCCGCGGCGCCGCTGCTGGACCTGCGCGCCTTCAACTTCCGGATGTTCACCGTCTCGGTCCTGCTGATGATCGTGGCCATGATGGCGCTCTTCGGCGGGGTCATCCTGCTGCCGCTCTACCTCCAGGAAGTCCGGGGCCTCGGGTCGCTGGAAACCGGCCTGGCACTGCTTCCCGGCGGCCTCGCCATGGGCCTGCTGGGCCCGGTCATCGGCCGCGCCTTCGACAAGGTGGGCCCGCTGCCGCTTACCGTCAGCGGTTCCATCCTCATGGTGCTGACGCTCTGGCAGTTTTCAATGCTCGACGCCGGCACGGCCGTCTGGTGGATCATCACCCTGCATGTGGGGCTGAGTTTCGGCCTGGCGCTGCTCTTCACCCCGGCCTTCACCACCGGGTTGAACCCGCTGCCGCCGCACCTGTACTCCCACGGTTCGGCGATCATGAGCACCACGCAGCAGGTGGCCGGCGCCGCGGGCACGGCGCTGCTGGTGTCCATCTTCGCCGTCGTGAGTGCGGCGTCGGGACTCGTCGCCGGGATGAGCGCCGCCTTCCTGACGGCAACGGTCATAGCCTTCGCCGCCGTCGTGCTGTCCGCGATGATGCGCAAGACGGAAGGCGCGGCCGCCGGCCACGGCGGGCACTGAACGCCCGGGCCGCGGCCGGCGCACGGCCTAGCCGGCGTAGAAGTCGCTCAGTTCCTTGATCAGCTTGTCCGGGGCCTTGATGACGCCGTCGTGGCCGTACCCGGGCAGGATGGTGTAGCTGGACCCGGAGAGCACGTCGTGGATCTGGCCGCAGGCGATGCCGAAGTAAGCCGGGCTCTTTTCTCCGACCACAATGAGTGTTTCCAGCGGCAGGTCCAGGAACGGCTCCGCCGGCATGTCAGCGGCGATGATCGCCTTGATTTCGCGGACGCCGGTGCGCATCAGTTCGCGCTGTTGCTTGCCCTCGCTGGTGCCGGCCGTCAGCTTGTTGGCCAGGGTCAGCATGGACAGCGGCATGCGCGAGGAGAAGGCCCCGCCCGCCTCGAGGCCCCGCTGGATCACGGCCAGGGCCCGGTCGTCATCCTTGGCGGCGATGGCCCGCTCATACTCACCGATCCAGTCGGCGGTCACGCTGCCGTTCACGGAGACCGCGGGGTCATAGACCGCGAGCCGTTCCACGGGGAGGGTGCGGGCGGCGTGCAGGGCGACCGCTCCGCCAAAGCTGTGGCCGAAGACGTCCGTGCTGGACGTGTGCCTCATGACGGTGTCGAGGTCCCGGATGTCCACGTCGAGGGTGTAATCCTCGGGCTGCGGCGACGACGAGCCCCGGCCGCGCCGGTTGAACGTGTGTACGGGACGGCCCAGCGAAGCACTGAGTTTTTGGGCGAATTTGGTGTAGTCCGCGGCCGTCACCATGGAGGGCGGCACGACCACCACGCCCGAACCTGCCGAAGCCAGTTCCGCGCCGGTGGAGAAGAGCTCCACAGTGCCGCCGTCGGGGGTCCTGATGTTCTCTCGCGTCATGGTCCGAGCCTAGCCGAGCAAGCGACCAGGGGCATCCCGGGAGGGCTTTCCGCGTACGCCGCGCCGCGGTGCGTGCAGGCGGCGTGCCGGGGGCGGGCAGGCACTCTGTTTCGTGGCGGTCCGGTGTGGCCGACGTTACAATCGTGCTGGAAAGAGGCCCGACCGGCGGCACAGCCAACCCCATGGAGGACTCCCGTGAATTCTGTAACTACCAGCCCCACGGCCGCTGCCGCCGCGCAGACCCTGTTCCGGGTGGCGCTGGGAAGTGTGCTCATCGCCCACGGTTCCCAAAAGCTCTTTGGCTGGTTCGGCGGCGGAGGCATCGAAGGCACAAGCAAGGGCATGCACGCAATGGGCTTCCGGCCGGCAAATCAAAGCGCCATCCTTGCCGGCGTCGGTGAAGCAGGAGC
>JABFWC010000435.1 GCA_013362385.1 Pseudarthrobacter sp. | reverse complement strand
CGCCGCCCCAGGGCGACGGCAGCGGAGCCTCCGGTGGCGGCCCGGCTACGCCGGTGGCTTCCGGGGGTGCGGGCAGCACGCTGCCGACAGCGTTCGCGCGGCAGCCCCATCCCGCCGGAACGCCGCAGGCCGCCGGGGTCCCGGCGGAGGCACGCAGCGCCGTCTCGTCCACCGGCCCGCTCGCCGCCCTGCCGGATGCGATGGTCTGGCTCGGGGTTGGACTCGTGGGCGTCGGAACCGCAGCCGGACTCGTGTTCTTCCGCCTCCGCAGGCCCTGGTAGTGCCATCCGCGCGGGTACCCCGATCGGTGCGGCCGGTGACTTTAATCACTTCTACGAGTTGTAGAAGTCTTCGGTTTCGACTTGGGGGTAACGAAGGGGCAAACTTGTAACCATGAGCCACACTTCTGCCGAATCTGTCACTAAAACCGAAGAATCAGCCGAGCAGTTCTTTACCCTTTGGACGGTATTCAAGCGGTCACAGCCGGTGGTGCGCAGCGCCGACGCCGCCGCCGACTTCGAGTCGCTGCTGGCACGTCTCGCCGAGGCCGGCGTGACGCACCGCGGCAGCTACGACGTTTCCGCCATGCGCGCCGACGCCGACGTCATGGTGTGGCTCCACGGGTCCAAGCCGGAGGCGCTGCAGCAGGCTATCCGGGACATCCGCCGCAGCACCCTGTTCGCCGGAACGGACATCGTCTGGTCCGCCATGGGCGTCCACCGCGAGGCAGAGTTCGCCAAGAACCACACACCGGCGTTCTCCCGCGGTGTCACCCCCGCGGAATGGCTGTGCGTCTACCCGTTCGTCCGTTCCTACGAGTGGTACCTCCTGCCCGACGCCGAGCGGGGCAAGATGCTGCGCGACCACGGCCTGCTGGGCCGGGACTTCCCGCAGGTCATCTCCAACACCGTCTCGTCCTTCGCGCTGGGGGACTGGGAGTGGATCCTGGGCCTGGAGGCACCGGAACTTGTTGACCTGGTGGACCTGATGCGGCACCTGCGCGCAACTGAGGCCCGCAACCACGTCCGTGAGGAAATCCCCTTCTACACCGGCCGCCGGATCTCCGCCGACGAAGTCGCCGAGGTTCTCGCGTGAGCCCGCAGGCCCCGGCAGTCAACCCCGTCACCGAGGCCGGACGGATGGCACCAAAGAATTACGACGCCATCCTGCTCGCCTCGTTCGGCGGCCCGGAGGGCCAGGAGGACGTCATCCCGTTCCTCCGCAACGTCACCCGGGGCCGCGGCATCCCGGACGAGCGGCTTGAGGAAGTCTCCCACCACTACCGCGCCAACGGCGGCGTCAGCCCCATCAACCAGCAGAACCGGGAGCTGAAGGCAGCCCTGGAGGCCGAGCTGGCAGCCCGCGGCAGTGAGCGGCCGGTGCTCTGGGGCAACCGCAACTGGGCGCCGTACATCCCGCAGACACTGCAGGATGCGTACGATGCCGGACACCGCCGGGTGCTGATGCTCACCACGAGTGCCTACTCCTGCTACTCCAGCTGCCGCCAGTACCGTGAGGACATCGGCATGGCGCTGACGGAGACGGGCCTGGACGGCAAACTCGAAGTGGACAAGGTCCGCCAGTACTTCGACCACCCCGGGTTCGTTGAGCCGTTCGTCGAAGGAACGGCAGCAGGGCTTGCCCAGGTCCGCGCCAAGCTCGCCGAAGCCGGCACTCCGGACGCCCCCGTGCACATCCTGTTCGCCACCCACTCCATCCCCACCCGCGACGCAGAGGCCGCGGGCCGGTCCGAGGGTGAGCCGCGCGAGTTCGAGGAAGGCTCCGCCTACGTGGCGCAGCATCTCGCCAACGCCGCCGCGGTCGTGGAGCGGGTCAAGGAGGAATCCGGGCTGACCGCGCCGTGGTCACTGGTGTACCAGTCCCGCTCGGGGGCCCCGCACGTGCCGTGGCTGGAACCGGACATCAACGATGCCATCGAAGAGCTGGCCGGGCAGGGCACCAAGGGCATTGTCATCGTTCCGCTGGGCTTCGTCAGCGACCATATGGAAGTTGTCTGGGACCTGGACACCGAAGCCATGGAAACGTGCACCAACCTTGGCCTGGCGGCCACGCGTGTGCCCACGCCGGGCACGCACCGCAAGTTCGTAAGCGGGCTGGTGGACCTGATCAGCGAGCGGACCGTGGCCAACAACATCAGGGAACGGCCCGCCGTCACCGACCTCGGTCCGTGGTACGACATCTGCCGCCCGGGATGCTGCGCCAACTTCCGCGGCGAGAAGCCCACCATCGCGGGGGCCGACACCACCGTGGGCACCGGCCATGACCCGTACCCGGCCGCCGCGCAGGCGTCCTCCGGGGCAACCGGTGAAGCGGTCCAGCCGTGACCGTCCGGATCGGAACCCGCGCCAGCAAGCTTGCGCTGACCCAGACCCGGCAGACGGCCGACCAGCTGGCTGCCGTGGGCGGCTTCCCGGTTGAGCTGGTCCACATCAGGACCGACGGCGACGTCCTCACCGGATCGCTGTCCCAGATGGGCGGCACGGGGGTCTTCGTCGCCGCGCTGCGCGATGCTTTGCTGCGCAACGAGTGCGACGTGGCCGTCCACTCGCTCAAGGACCTGCCCACGGGGGCGGCCGTTGGCCTCAGCCTTGCCGCAACGCCCCGCCGCGTGGACGTCCGCGACGTCCTGTGCGCACGGGACGGGCTCAAGCTCGCCGACCTGCCGGCAGGGGCCAAAGTGGGCACGGGTTCCCCGCGCCGGGCCGCCCAGCTGCGCGCCGCCCGCCCCGACCTGGACATCGTGGATATCCGCGGCAACGTGGACACCCGGCTGGGCCGCGTGCCCGGACTTCCGGGCAACACCACCGAGGATGTGGTGCCCGGAAAGTCGTGCGACCTCGATGCCGTGGTGCTGGCCGCCGCCGGCCTGGAGCGGATCAGCCGGCTGGATGCCGTCAGCGAATACCTGGAAACGGACGTAATGCTCCCTGCCGCCGGCCAGGGATCGCTGGCCATCGAGTGCCGCACCGCGGATGCGCCACCGCGGCCCGGTACCACCGAAGGATCCCGCGGCGTGCTGGCCCAGGCCCTGGCTGCGCTGGATGATACCGACACCCGCCTGGCCGTCACTGCTGAGCGGGCCCTGCTCGCCCGGCTCGAGGCGGGCTGCGCCGCCCCGGTGGGCGCCTACGCCTACCGGAAAGGGAGCCTGCTGCACCTCGAAGCGGTGGTGTGCGCCGTCGACGGCACCGCGACGGTCCGGGACAAGCGCGCCACGGACGGCCTGACGGAAGTAGGCGCCACGCTCCTGGGCATCGAACTGGCCGAAGTCCTCCTGGCCGCCGGAGCCGCCGATATCGCCGACCTGCAGGCGTCCTGACCCGGCAATGACAGAGCCTTCCCGCAGGTCCGGATCCGGCACCCCGCTCAGCGGGGCCCGCGTCCTGGTCACGCGCAATCCGGAGCGTTCGACTGCCCTGGTGGAGGCGCTGTCCGCGGCCGGCGCCCTGCCCGTGCTGCTGCCGCTCATCGACTTCGAGCGGGCCCCGGACCAGCACGCGCTGGACGTCGCCTGCGACGCCCTGGCAGCGGGAGCGTTCGACTGGCTGGTGGCCAGCAGCGCCACCACCATCCATGTGCTGATTGGAAAAGCGAAGGAACGCGGACTCGGCCTGGGCCGGCTCATTCCCGCCGCGACGCGGATCGCCGCCATCGGACCCGCCACCCGCAGGTTGCTGGAAGCCGAGGGGCTGACGGTGGCACTGAGCCCGGCCGGCGAACAGTCCGCCGCAGGGCTCCTCGATGTGTGGCCGGGCGGGGGCAGGGTCCTCCTGCCCCAGGCGGACATCGCGGCGCCCGCGCTGGCCGAGGGGATGTCAGCCGCCGGCAGCGCGGTGACCGCTCTGACCGCCTACCGGACGGTGGACTACCCGGCGGCACCGGAGCGAAGGCTCGCCGTGCCCGCGGAGGACACGGACGCTGGCCCGCAGCCGCCGTCGTACTCCCTCCTGACGCCGGAATCGGCAGCAGCGGAGATGGCCGCCGGAGCCATCGACGCCGTCATTGCCGCCTCGCCCAGTGCAGCCCGGCGCATCGCCGCGCTCACCCCGCCGGCGGCCTGCAGGCTGGTGGCGATCGGGCGGTCGACGGCGGACCAGGCCGCCGCGCTCGGCCTTCCGGTCGCCGCCGTGGCAGCGGAGCCCACACCGGAAGGGCTTGTGGCAGCCGTTGCCAAGGCGTTGAACCCGCCCTGACGCCCCGAAGGCAGTTTTCCTCGGCAGCACACCCCGATTCCCTGGAACCACACGAAGGACAGGACCCATGACTTTCCCCAGCCAACGCCCCCGCCGCCTGCGCACCACCCCCGCCATGCGCCGGCTGACCTCCGAGACCCGGCTGTCCCCGGCCGAACTCATCCTGCCGGCCTTCATCCGCGAGGGGCTCACCGAACCGAACCCCATCACGTCGATGCCCGGGGTGGTCCAGCACACCACCGACACCCTCAAGCGGGCCGCGGCCGAGGCCGTGGAGCTGGGACTGGGCGGCATCATGCTCTTCGGGATCCCCGAAATCCGCGACGCCGAAGGCAGCGCCTCCCTCGACCCCGACGGCGTGCTGAACAAGGCCATCCGCGACGTGCGTGCGGAGGTGGGGGACGACCTGGTGGTCATGAGCGACGTCTGCCTCGATGAATTCACCGACCATGGACACTGCGGAGTGCTCGATGCCGACGGCTACGTGGACAACGACCGCACGGTGGAGATCTACGCCCGGATGGCCGTGGCACAGGCCGATGCCGGCGCCCACATGCTGGGTCCCTCCGGCATGATGGACGGGCAGATCGCCGCCATCCGGTCCGCCCTGGACGCGGCCGGCCACGTCAACACCTCCATCATCGCCTACTCCGCGAAATACGCGTCCGCGTTCTACGGGCCCTTCCGCGAAGCAGTGGATTCGCAGCTTAAGGGCGACCGCCGGACCTACCAGATGGACGCCGGCAACCGCACCGAAGCGCTGCGCGAGGTGGAACTCGACCTCGCCGAGGGCGCCGATATCATCATGGTCAAGCCCGCCATGAGCTATCTGGACATCGTGGCAGACGTCGCCGCCATGAGCCCCGTGCCCGTGTCCGCGTACCAGATCTCCGGCGAGTACGCGATGATCGAGGCCGCGGCCGCCAACGGCTGGATCGACCGGCGCGCCGCCATCACCGAATCGGTCCTGGGCATCCGCCGGGCGGGCGCCCACACCGTGCTGACCTACTGGGCCGCCGAGCTTGCCGGCTGGCTGAAGGAGGCCCGGTGACCACCGTGCCGGCGTCCCCCACCGCCCCGGTGGGGGACGGGCGCATCCTGCTCGGCCTCAACACCTTCGGCGACGTCGGCGAACACGCGGACGGAAGTCCGCAGGAGCCTGCCGAAGTCCTGCGCCAGCTGCTGGAACAGGCCCAACTGGCCGACGCCGTCGGACTCCACGCCTTTGGGGTGGGGGAGCACCACCGCAAGGACTACGCCGTGTCCGCGCCGGAGGTGTTCCTGGCCGCCGCTGCGGCGCGCACCACGCGTATCCGGCTGGGCTCGGCAGTCACGGTCCTCAGCTCGGACGATCCCATCAGGGTGTTCCAGCGCTTCTCCACCGTGGACGCCCTGTCCAACGGCCGGGCGGAAGTCATGCTCGGCCGCGGATCGTTCATCGAATCCTTCCCCCTGTTCGGCCTGGACCTTGCCGACTATGAGGTCCTCTTCGAAGAGAAGCTGGAACTGTTCGACAGGGTGCGGGCGCAAAAGCCGGTGCACTGGGAGGGCCGCACCCGCCCCGCCCTGCACGGCTTGAGTGTCTACCCGCCGCTGGAACAACACCTGCTGCCCACCTGGATCGGGGTGGGCGGAACCCCGGAATCGGTGATGCGGTGCGCCCAGTACGGCTATCCCATCATCTTCGCCATCATCGGCGGCCAACCGCGCGGGTTCCGCCCGCTGGCCGACCTTTACCGGGAAGCGATGGCCAAGTACGGCCACCCCATGCAGCAGGTCGCCACCCACTCGCCGGGCCACGTCGCCGAAACCGACGAACAGGCCCGGGAGGAACTGTTCCCGCATTGGCTGAAGCTGCGGAACAAGCTCGGGGCCGAGCGCGGGTGGGGCCCGGCGGGGCGGGGCGAATTCGATGCCTTGTGCGCCCCGGAAGGCGCCCTGTATGTCGGATCCCCGGAGACGGTGGCGCAAAAGATTGTCCGCCTCAAGCGCGACCTCGGAGTGGACCGCTTCGACCTCAAATACAGCAACGGGCCGCTGCCGCATTCGGCCATGATGCGCTCGATCGAGCTGATGGGCACCGCCGTCGCCCCGCGCGTGGCGGAACTGCTGGCCGGCTAACCCTGCTGTCCTGCTACCTGAGAGAATAGGAACCATGACTTCCAGCAATCCTCGCAACGAGGCACTCTTCGACCGCGCCCGCCAGCTGATGCCGGGCGGGGTCAACTCGCCGGTACGCGCCTTCGGGTCCGTCGGCGGAACGCCGCGCTTCATGGTCTCGGCAAAAGGCCCCTACCTGACGGATGCCGACGGCAAGGAATACGTGGACCTCGTCTGCTCGTGGGGGCCGGCCCTGCTGGGACACGCCCACCCGGCCGTTCTCGACGCCGTGCACGCCGCCGTCGACCGCGGCCTGTCCTTCGGCGCCTCCACCCCGGACGAGGCCAACCTGGCCGCCATCGTCCAGGAACGCGTCCCCGCCGTCGAACGCCTGCGCATGGTCTCCACCGGCACCGAGGCCACCATGACCGCTGTCAGGCTTGCCCGCGGCTTCACCGGCCGCAACCTCATCATCAAGTTCGCCGGCTGCTACCACGGCCACCTCGACGGGCTCCTGGCCGCCGCGGGTTCCGGCGTCGCCACCCTTGCGCTGCCCGGGTCCGCCGGGGTCACCGAAGCCACCGCCGCCGAAACGCTGGTGCTGCCCTACAACGACCTCCAGGCCGTCAAGGAAGC
>JABFWC010000101.1 GCA_013362385.1 Pseudarthrobacter sp. | reverse complement strand
GGGCCGGACGTGGCTGAAAAGCCGAAGCCCCGGCTGGTCGGTGACCGGCCGGGGCTTCGGGGGGATGGTGCCTGCTGGCAGAGCCCGCTAGTTGGCGGAGATCTGGCGCAGCACGTACTGCAGGATGCCGCCGTTGCGGTAGTAGTCCGCTTCACCCGGGGTATCGATGCGCAGGACGGCGTCGAACGACTTCGAGGAGCCGTCTTCAGCTGTGGCGGTGACTTTCAGGGTCTTGGGCGTGGTGCCCTCGTTCAGGGCGGTGACGCCCTCAACCGAGAAGGTCTCCGTGCCGGTGAGGCCCAGGCTGGCAGCGTTCTCGCCGGCCGGGTACTGCAGCGGCAGGACGCCCATGCCGATGAGGTTGGAGCGGTGGATGCGCTCGTAGCTCTCGGCGATGACGGCCTTGACGCCCAGCAGGGCGGTACCCTTGGCGGCCCAGTCACGGGAGGATCCGGAACCGTACTCCTTGCCGGCCAGGACCACCAGCGGGGTGCCGGCCGCCTGGTAGTTCTGTGCGGCGTCGTAGACGTAGGCCTGCGGGCCGTCAGCCTGGGTGAAGTCGCTGGTGAAGCCGCCCTCGACGCCGTCCAGGAGCTGGTTCTTGATGCGGATGTTCGCGAACGTGCCGCGGATCATCACCTCGTGGTTGCCACGGCGGGAGCCGTAGGAGTTGAAGTCCTTGCGCTCCACGCCGTTGGCCAGCAGGTACTGGCCGGCGGGGGTGTCGGACTTGAACGAACCGGCCGGGGAGATGTGGTCGGTGGTAACGGAGTCACCCAGCTTCAGCAGCACGCGTGCGCCGGTGATGTCCTTGACGGGCTCCGGCTGCGCCTGCATGCCCTCGAAGTACGGGGGCTTGCGGACGTACGTGGAGTTCGGATCCCAGGCGAAGGTGTCACCGGCCGGGGTGTCCAGTGCACGCCAGCGCTCGTCGCCGTCGAAGACTCCTTCGTAGCCCTTGGCGAACATGTCCTTGTCGATCGAGGAGTCGATGACCTGCTGGACCTCGACCGGGTTGGGCCAGATGTCCTTCAGGAAGACGTCGTTGCCGGCTTCGTCCTTGCCCAGCGGGTCGGTTTCGAAGTCGAAGTCCATGGAACCGGCCAGGGCGTAGGCGATGACCAGCGGCGGGGAAGCCAGGTAGTTCATCTTGACGTCCGGGTTGATGCGGCCCTCGAAGTTGCGGTTGCCCGAGAGCACTGCGGCGACGGCGAGGTCGTTGGCCTGGACGGCCTCGGAGATCTCCGCTTCCAGCGGGCCGGAGTTGCCGATGCAGGTGGCGCAGCCGTAACCGACGATGTAGAAGCCGAGCTTCTCCAGGTACGGGGTGAGGCCGGACTTCTCGTAGTAGTCGGTGACCACCTTCGAGCCGGGTGCGACGGAGGTCTTGACCCACGGCTTGGCGGTGAGGCCCTTTTCGACGGCGTTGCGCGCCAGGACCGCGGCGGCCAGCATGACCGACGGGTTGGAGGTGTTGGTGCAGGAGGTGATGGAGGCGATGGTGACTGCACCGTGGTCCAGTTCGAATTCGCGTCCGTCAGCCATCTTGACCGGGACGGGGCTGGAGATGCGTCCGGCGCCGCCGTGCGCCGCCGAGTACTTCGGCGGTTCACGGTCGGTGTCCGAGACGTGGGTGGCGCCGGAGGTGAAGGACGGGGCGTCGGAGGCCGGGAAGGTCTCTTCGAGGGACTCGTCCAGCGTGCCGGCGTTGGCGTCGTGGGAGACGTAGTTCTTCAGGTCGTGGCGGAACTCGTCCTTGGCCTCGGTCAGCTCGATGCGGTCCTGCGGGCGCTTGGGGCCGGCGATGGACGAGACCACGGTGGACAGGTCCAGTTCCAGGTACTCGGAGAACTTGATGTCGCGCGAAGGATCGTGCCACAGGCCCTGTTCCTTGGAGTAGGCCTCCACGAGGGCGACGTTCTGCTCGGACCGGCCGGTCAGGCGCAGGTAGTCCAGGGTGACGTCGTCGATCGGGAACATGGCAGCCGTGGAACCGAATTCCGGGCTCATGTTGCCGATGGTGGCGCGGTTGGCCAGCGGCACCTCGGCCACGCCTTCGCCGTAGAACTCCACGAACTTGCCCACCACGCCGTGCTTGCGGAGCATTTCGGTGATGGTCAGGACGACGTCGGTGGCGGTGGCGCCGGCGGGGATGCTGCCGCTGAGCTTGAACCCGACAACGCGGGGGATCAGCATGGAGACGGGCTGGCCGAGCATGGCTGCCTCGGCTTCGATGCCGCCAACGCCCCAGCCGAGCACGCCCAGACCATTGACCATGGTGGTGTGCGAGTCGGTGCCTACGCAGGTGTCGGGGTAGGCGCGGACGGCGCCGTCCACCTCGCGGGTCATCACGGTGCGGGCCAGGTACTCGATGTTGACCTGGTGCACGATGCCGGTTCCCGGGGGGACAACCTTGAAGTCGTCGAACGCGGTCTGGCCCCAGCGCAGGAACTGGTAGCGCTCACCATTGCGCTGGTACTCGATCTCCATGTTGCGCTCCAGTGCGCCGGAGTTGCCGAAGGCATCGATCTGGACCGAGTGGTCGATGACCATTTCGGCAGGTGCCAGCGGGTTGACCCGCTTAGGGTCGCCGCCCAGGTCCTTGACCGCTTCACGCATCGTCGCCAGGTCGACCACGCAGGGAACGCCGGTGAAGTCCTGCATGATCACGCGGGCGGGCGTGAACTGGATTTCCGTATCGGGCTCCGCATTCGGGTCCCAGCCTGCCAGGGCGCGGACGTGATCGGCAGTGATGTTCGCGCCGTCCTCGGTCCTCAGCAGGTTTTCTAGCAATACCTTGAGGCTGAACGGAAGGTTTTCTGCACCTTCAACGGAGTTCAACCGGAAAATTTCGTACTCGGTTCCGGCTACATTAAGTTTGCCTTTTGAACCGAAGCTGTCCACAGTGCTCATCGCAGGACTCCTCTCGCAACAGTTTCATCTTTGTCGCGCGGTTGACCGCCTGCTAGTTAGGGGGCCCTAACTATGTCCGGGGGCCCGAAAATTGCACACGGCCGGCCCGGAATTCGGTGCGCGACGTGGGACTACTACCGCCATCGTAATCGAAAACACCGCCGGCATCACGGAGCCGGTACCAGCAATGCCACAGTCTCCAGGTGGTGGGTATGGGGGTACAGGTCGAAGGCGCGCAGGCCGGCGAGTTCCCAGCCGGAGCGCTGGAAGTAGCCCAGGTCACGGGCGAACGACGCCGGATCGCAGGACACGTAGGCAATGGCGCGGGGCTGTGCCGCCACCAGTTGGCCCACTACGGCCTTGCCGGCCCCGGCCCTGGGAGGGTCAAGGATGAGGGCGTCGAAATTCCGCGGTTTCTGGCGCAGTACGCGCTCCACGCGGCCCTGCACCACTTCCACCTGCGGAGCTGCGTGCAGGTTCTTGCGGGCATCCCGGCTGGTTCCGGGAAACCCCTCCACGGAGAGCACCGAGCCGGTCTCCCCCACGGCGTCGGCCAGGACGGCGGTGAACAGTCCGGCTCCCGCGTAGAGGTCGGCAACCACCGCGCCGGGGTGGAGGAACCCGCCGCCCTGGAGGAATCCTGTGACACTGCCCACAAGTGTTTCGGGCGCGTCGCGGTGGATCTGCCAGAACCCCTCCCCCGTGACCCTGTAGTCGTGGCCGGCCGCGGATTCCTGCACCCAGGTGCGTCCCTTCAGCTGGGTGACGGTGCCGGTCAGCGGCTCGAAGCCTGCCACCGAGACGTCGGCCGGCAGTTCCGCGGCGATGGCTTTCAGCCGCCTGTCCTTGGTTCCGGGAGCCGGCGCCAACAGCACCAGGGGCCGCGAACCGTTGGCTGGGGCTGCCACCTCCACGCGCTCGACGCCCTGCAGGTCCAGGTCCCACAGGCGCAGGGCGTTGATCGCCTCCGTCGCCAGCGGCATCTCCCGTACCGGGACGATGTGCCCGGAGCGGTGGGCGTGCATCCCGAGCTTGCCGCCGGGGGTGACCGAAAAGCTCGCCCGGGTCCGCCATCCCAGGCCCCCGCCGTCGTCGGGCGCGTTCCCCGGGGCCGCCGTTCCCGCGTCCTTGCCCACTGCTTCGACCTCGGTGGAAGGCTCGACGCCGGCCAGGCGCCTCAGCTGCTCGGCCAGGACCTCGGCTTTCAGGCTCCGCTGCCGGGCCAGCGCCACGTGGCCGAATTCGGCCCCTCCGACCGGCGGGTGGCCGTGGCTCCAGGCCCGCAGGGAATCTGCCGGGCCCCAGAAATGCGCCACCCGGTCCGGTGAGGCGTCCAGCACCTCGATGGTGTCCGCGCGCCAGAACTTGGCGTCCTCCCCCGCGTCGGTCAGCCGGACGCGGACCTTTTCGCCGGGAATGGCGTGTCGAACAAAGACGACGCGGCCCTCGTGCCGGGCCACGCAGTGCCCGCCGTGGGCCACCGGTCCGACGTCGAGGACAGCTTCTTCGCCGGCATGGCCGGCAGTGTCCGCATCCGGGATCGCGGCGGGGGATGTTCTGGCGGTCATTGGACGTCCTGGAGGTGCTTTGCTTCTTCGGAGGACTTGAGCTGCCAGGGCACGCTGGCCACCATGACGCCTGGTTCAAAGTGCAGCCGGGTCTTGATGCGCAACGCGGTCTGGTTGTGCACCAACTGCTCCCACCACTTGCCCACGACATACTCGGGAATGTAGACGACCACCAGGTCGCGCGGGGAGTCGAGCCGCATCTGCTTGACGTACTCCATGATGGGCGTGACGGTTTCGCGGTACGGGCTGGCGAGCACGGTCAGCGGGACCGGTATTTCCAGTTTCTCCCAGTCGGCGACCGTGTGCGCCGTTTCCTCGTGGTCGATGTCCACGGTGATGGCGTCCAGGCGGGAGGGCCGGGATGCGCGGGCGTAGGCCAGGGCCCGCAGGACGGGCTTGCGTACGTGGGACACCAGCAGGACGGCGTGGACCCTGGTGGGCAGGGCGCGGGGGGACGAGTCCTCGTCCACGGCGAGCTCCTTGGCCACGTTGTCGTAGTGCGCGCGGATGCTCCACATGATCAGGAACAGGATGAACATGGCCAGCAGGGCGATCCAGGCCCCCTGTTCGAACTTGGTGATCAGGACGATCACCAGGACCAGGCCGGTCATGCCGAACCCGATGCTGTTGATGGTCCGCGACTTGACCATCCGGCGCCGGACGGCCTTGTCCTTGGCCAGCTTCAGTTCGCGCCCCCAGTGCCTGATCATGCCCAGCTGACTCATGGTGAAGGAGATGAACACGCCCACGATGTACAGCTGGATGAGCTTGGTGACGTCGGCGTCGAAGGAAATGATGAGCACCAGGGCACCCGCCGCGAGGGCTAGGACCCCGTTGCTGAAGGCGAGGCGGTCGCCCCGGGTGCGGAGCTGGCGAGGAAGGTAACCGTCCTGGGCCAGGATGGACCCGAGGACGGGGAAGCCGTTGAACGCGGTGTTGGAGGCGAACACCAGGATGACGCCGGTGGCCGCCACCACGACATAGAACGGGATGGAACCGGCACCGAAGATTGTCTGGGCAATCTGGCTGATGGCCGGGTTCTGGATGTAGTCCTCCGGCAGCGGTTTGCCGTTGAACAGGAATTCCGTGGCCGGGTCCAGCACGATGTGCACTTTGGTGGCGTTGGCCAGGTAGATGATGCCGGCCAGCATTGCGGCACCGATGACGCCCAGGAGCAGCAGAGTGGTGGCGGCATTCTTGCTTTTCGGCGGGCGGAAGTTGGGAACGCCGTTGCTGATCGCCTCGACACCGGTCAGCGCCGCGGCCCCTGAGGAGAAAGCGCGCAGCAGCAGGAATGCGCCGGTCAGGCCCACCAGTCCTTCATCGAAGCCGGGCGCGGCGACGATCGTGAAGCCTGCGGAGGGTGCCACGCCCAGCTGGCCGGTGGCCGCCTGGAAGATGCCCACGGCCGTCATGCCGAGGATCGAGGCCATAAAGATGTAGGTGGGGACGGCGAACACGCTGCCCGCCTCCTTGATGCCGCGCAGGTTGACCAGGGCAAGGATGATGACACCGATCGTGGCGATGGCGGCCTGCTGTCCGTGGAGCGACGGGACAGCGGTGGTCAGGTACGCCGCAGCGGACGACATCGACACGGCCACCGTCAGGACGTAGTCCACCAGGAGGGCCGACGCAACGGTCAGGCCCGCGTACTTGCCCAGGTTCTCGTTGGCGATCTCGTAGTCGCCGCCGCCGGACGGGTAGGCGTGCACGTTCTGCCGGTAGGAGGCGACGACGGTGAGCAGCACCACCATGACGGCAAGGCCGACCCATGGCGACAATGCGACGGCGCTGACGCCGGCCAGGGCCAGGGTGAGCAGGATCTCGTCCGGCGCGTAGGCTACGGATGAGAGGGCGTCGGACGCGAAAATCGGGAGTGCGATTTTCTTGGGCAGCAGGGTATGGGAGAGGCGGTCATTCCGGAACGGCCTGCCCACCAGCACGCGTTTGACGGCGTTCAGTATTGTCAACACCCCACAAAGCTAGTCTGAATCGCTGGCGATGTCATGACGGCGGCCGCCCAGGCCCAACAGCGGAGGTGACTGTAGAGTTCTAGCTGCACAATCGTGACAGGAATACAAAGGAGAAACGGTGGCGCATTTCGTGATCATGGGATGTGGCCGGGTGGGGGCAACGCTGGCGCACACGCTGGAGGATGCCGGGCATTCCGTGGCCATCATCGACCAGGACGACCGCGCGTTCCGCCGGCTCCGCCAGGGGTTCACGGGCCGGAAGGTCACCGGGGTGGGCTTCGACCGGGACACACTCAAGCAGGCCGGCGTGGGTGAAGCGTATGCCTTCGCAGCGGTTTCCAGCGGCGACAATTCAAACATCCTGGCCACCCGGGTGGCCCGCGAAACCTTCCATGTCCCGCACGTGGTGGCCCGCATCTACGACCCGGGACGCGCTGAAATCTACCAGCGCCTTGGCATCCCCACGGTGGCAGCCGTGCGCTGGAGCGCCGACCAGGTACTCCGCCGGATCCTCC
>JABFWC010000157.1 GCA_013362385.1 Pseudarthrobacter sp. | reverse complement strand
GACGACTTTGATGACGGCCAAGTAATTCTGCGGAGCTGCCACGTTACGTGTCCCTTGTTCGTGTCTTATTGCGAAAACTGATGGAGAGCTTGAAGGCTACAACCTTAACCTTCCGGTTGAAGGTTATAGTTATGTCAAGTAACTCTTGTCTGTGACGGTATTTCCTCTGGTTCGGACATTCAATAACCGGGTCCGCGTGTCGGATTAATACCGGGAAGAAAGTGCCTAGCGCGTCACGGGCTGCCGCGGCACGCTGACATCGTAGACCCTGACCGGGTTCTTCGGGTCGGCCGGGGCCTTGAGCAGCGCGGCCAGGACCTTGGCCTTGAGCTCCTTCTCAGATGCGTTGCCCCAAATGATGGTCTGCCCGTCCACAAGCTTGAGTTCGACGGCGTCGACGGACTGGGCGGAAGCGTTGGACAGCTTCGCAAGGACGTCGGCCGGCAAGGCAGCCAGGACGGCGGCAGTAGCCCGGAACAGGTCCTGGCCGATCGCGCCGGCACCGCCGTCGATCACGGGCAGGGCGGCCGACGCCGGGTCATTCGTGGTGGCGAGCTGGACCCCGTCGACGTCCACAAGCTGGTACTGCTCGCCCTGCTTGACCAGGGCAACCGGAATGCGTTCATGCACGGCGACGGCGAGGGTGGACGGCGGCCGCGCCTCGACAGTGACCGACTTGACCTGGACCAGGGGTCCGAGGAGGCCGCGGACTTCGTCGTCGGTGATCTGTGGCAGCGGCTTGCCCCGCAGCGGCTTCAGCGCCGCCTCCACCTGCGCGGGCGTGGTCAGCCGGGTCCCGGAGACAGAGATGCTCTGCAGTGCCAGCACAGGCGAGTAGACGGCGGCTGCTAGCAGACCGGCCACGAGCGCCAGCACCGTGCCCACTGTCAGCAGCAGCCTCTTCCGGCGCCGCCTGCCCTTGGGTTCGGGGAACGCCAGGACCGTGGCCCCCGCGGGTTTCTGCTCCTTCGGCGGCTTCGGCGCGGCGTCCTCGGGGATGGTGCGGGATGCCGTGATCACATCGCCGGCTGCAGTCTCCTTCTTGTCGCCGCTCCCGGACTCTGCGGCCGGCCGCCTGCTGCGGCCGGCCGGGGAATACGTGGGGCGGCGGGTGCTAGCCACGCAGCGCCTCGACAATCCGGGGACCGTACGCGGTGACGTCGCCCGCTCCGACCGTCAGGACCACGTCCCCGTCGGAGGCCTCGGCTGCCACTGCCGCGACCGCATCGCCGGCAGACACGAGCCGGCCGCCTTTCCGCAGGTGGTCTGTGATGAGCCGGCTGCTGACACCGGGGATGGGATCCTCCCGCGCGGGGTAGATATCCAGGACCAGCGCAGTGTCGGCAAGGTTCAGGGCGTCGGCAAACTCTTCTGCGAATTCACGCGTACGGGAGAACAGGTGCGGCTGGAACAGCACGTGGACCTTGTGCTCCCCCGCCACCGACCGCGCGGCTGCCAGGGCTGCCCGCACTTCCGTGGGGTGGTGGGCGTAGTCGTCGAAGACCCTGACCCCGCGTTCCGAGCCCTTGAGTTCGAAGCGGCGCGCTGCCCCGGAGAACCGTGCGAGCCCCGCTGCGGCCGCCGCGGGATCCACCCCCAGTTCCAGGGCGACGGCAAAAGCCGCTGCCGCGTTGAGCGCGTTGTGCCGGCCGGGAACCTGCAGGGCAAGCCCGAACCGCCCCGCGGCCGTCGCCACGGCCACGTGGCCGGGGCCGCCGTCGAGCAACCGCACGTCGGCGTCTTCGCCGGTGCCGTACAGGATGACGCGGGTGTTGCCGCGCGCCTTGGTCCTGCCAGCCAGCGCCAGCGCGCCGGCGTCGTCCGCGCAGGCGACCAGCACGCCGTCCGCGGGCAACAGGGCAGTGAAGCGGTCGAAGGATTCGTACACTGCCTCGGCACTGCCGTAGAAGTCCAGGTGGTCCGGCTCCACGTTGGTGACGACGGCGATGCGGGGCCGGTAGTTGAGGAAGGACCCGTCGGATTCGTCCGCCTCTGCCACGAAGATGCCCGAGTGTCCGGAGGCGGCGTTGACGCCCAGGGCCGGAACGTTGGCGCCGATGGCGAAGGACGGATCCAGCCCGGCAGCCTGCAGCAGCACGGTGACCATGGACGTGGTGGTGGACTTGCCATGGGTGCCCGCAACGGTCACCACGATGTCATCGCCCATGGTGGCGGCCAGTGCCTCGGAGCGGTGGAGCACCGGCAGCCCGGCCTTCCGCGCGGCCGCAAGCTCGGGGTTGTCCGCACGGATGGCGGACCCCGCGACCACCGTCTGAGCGTCCCCCAGGTGTGCCGCGTGGTAGCCGACGGCGATGCGGGCCCCCGCCGCGGCGAGGTCGGCCATGACAGGCAAATCCTTGGCGTCCGAGCCGCTGACGGGAACGCCGCGGGCTACCATGATCCGGGCCACGGCAGACATGCCTACTCCCCCGATGCCGATGAAGTGCACCCTGCCTAGGGCGTCCAGTCCTGCGCTGTTGGGGTTCATGCGGATACCGCTTCCAGGATGAGGCCAGCCATGCGCTGGTCGGCGTTTCGGATGCCCAGCCGGTAGGAATTCGCTTCCATGCCGGCGAGACGTGCTTTGTCGGTGAGCAGCGGGACCAGTTCCCGTCCGACCCACTCGGCCGTGAAATCGCGGTCGGCGACCAGGAGGGCACCGCCGGCGGCGACCAGCCCTGCGGCGTTCAACGCCTGTTCCCCGTTGCCGATCGGCAGCGGCACCAGGATGGCGGGAACGCCAACGGCTGCCACCTCGCACACCGTCGCGGCGCCGGACCGCGCCAGCAGCAAGTCTGCGGCCGCGTAGGCAAGCTCCATGCCGTCGATGTACTCCACCTGCCGGTACCCCGGGGCGGCCAGCGGCTGGCCCGCCTCGTCCAGGACGGTCTTGCCGCGGCCCGTGATGTGCAGGGTCTGGATGCCGGCGGCGGACAGTTGCCCCACGGCGGCGGCGATGGTCCGGTTGATGCTTTGGGCGCCGGAGGATCCGCCGGTGACGATCAGGGTGGGCTGGCGCGGGTCGAGGCCGAGCGCTTCCCTGGCTGCGGTGCGGGCGGTTTTGCGGTCCAGGCCGGAAATTTCGCTCCGCATGGGCATCCCGACATGTACGGCGTTGCGCAGCGGTGTTCCCTCGAAGGCCACGGCGATCCGGGCGCCCAGGAGCGCGCCCACCCGGTTGGCGAGCCCAGGCCGTGCATTCGCTTCGTGGATCACGATGGGAATCCGCCGCTTCCGCGCGGCGAGGTACATCGGGGTGCAGACGTAGCCGCCCACGCCCACGAGGACGTCGGCCCCGGCATCGTCCAGGATGGCCCCGGCCTGGCGGACGGCGCCGGCCAGCCGGGCGGGCAGGCGCAGCAGGTCAGCCGACGGTTTCCGCGGAAAGGGCACCCGGTCGATGGTTGCAAGTTCGACGCCGGCAGCCGGGACCAGCCGGGTCTCCATCCCGGACGGCGTGCCCACGGCAAGGACGGCAGCCTCCGGCGAGGCGCTCCGAAGGGCGGCGGCAATGGCGAGAAGCGGGCTGATGTGGCCTGCTGTTCCGCCGCCGGCCAGGACGATGGAGGGTTTTGTCGGGGTCATCTCGGGTTAGGCACGCTTCCTTGCAGTCTTTGGTTGGCGGTTGGTGTCCCGCCCTTTCCGGGCCTTGAACTTAAGCATCCGCTTGGGCCGGATGGCGGGTGCCATCTGTTCCCGGGCCAGGGACAGGACCACGCCGATGGCACACAGGGACATCAGCAGGGCGGACCCTCCGTAGGAGATGAAGGGAAGCGGTACGCCGATGACCGGCATCAGCCCGGTCACCACTGACATGTTCACCGTTGCCTGGCCGAGCAGCCAGACCATGATGGTGCCGGCGAGGACCCGGTGGAACATGTCTGCCTGGGCCACCACGACACGGTAGATCGCGGCGCCAAGGATGGCAAAGAGGACCAGGACGACGACGGTGCCCACCAGCCCGAGTTCCTCGCCGATGATGGCGAAGATGAAGTCGTTGTGCGCCTCCGGGATCCAGCTGTACTTTTGCCGGCTTTGTCCCAGGCCCACCCCGAGCCATCCGCCGGAGGCGAGGCCGTACAGGCCGTTGGTGGCCTGGTAGTTCGCGTCGATTCCGTCGGCGCATGATTGTCCCGTCCACCATGAGGTGATGCGGCACATGCGGTTCGAGCTGGTGACGGCCATGACGGCGGTGCCCGCGGCGGCGATGATGCCCGCGATGCCAAAAAGATAGAGCGGAACACCGGCGAAGAACAGGGCGGCCGCGACGATCATCATGATGATCATGGCGGTGCCGAGGTCGTTGCCCGCCAGGACCAGGCCGACGATGACGGCGGCCATGGGCGCCGCCGGGACCAGCACGTGCTGCCAGCGGCTGATGAGGTGCCCCTTCCGGGCCAGGACGGTGGCCATCCAGAGCGCCAGCGCAAGCTTGGCCGCCTCTGACGGCTGGAAGGTCACGCCACCGAGGTCGATCCAGTTCCGGTTGCCGTTGATTTCGTCCCCGACGACCTGCACCAGGCCCAGGAGCACTGCCGCTGCGCCGATGCCGGGCCAGGCCAGGCGCTTGAGCCAGACGACATTCACCCGGGACAGTACGAACATGGTGAAGATGCCGAGCGCCGCGAAGATGCCCTGTTTCAGCGCGTCCCCGTACGGCGACTTTCCGGCGGCGATCGATTCGACGCTTGAGGCCGACAGGACCATCATGATCCCGATGGCTGTCAGGGCAAGGGTGGCGCCGAGGATGAGGTAGTAGGTGGAGCCGTTCCGGGACGTGCCCGTTCCCTCCAGGGCGGACCAGAACCTGCGGTAGGCGGTCCGCAGCCTGCCGAGTGGGGAAGCCTGCCCGCGGGCGGCAGTGGCGGTGGAGCCGGGGCGCGGCTTGCCACCCTGCGGCCGGGTGGGCGTGCTGACCATAGTTACTCCTCGCCGGTCTGGGCCTGCCCTTCCACAAGCTCGCGGACAGCGTCGATGAAAGTACCACCACGGTGAGCATAGGAAGAGAACTGATCCATGGAAGCAGCTGCCGGGGCCATCAGCACGGTATCGCCGGAACCGGCCAGCCGCGCTGCTGCCGCCACGGCCCTGGCCATCACCTGTTCACCCTGGCCGGGCGATCCGGCCTGCGTGCCGCCAGGCCCCTCAGCAGTCTGCACTCCTTCAGTGTCACCCGGTCCCGGCTCGATCACGGGGACATCGGGCGCGTGTCGCTGGAGGGCCCCCCGGAGCGGGGAGGTGTCCGCGCCGATCAGGACCACGGCTTTCAAGCGGCGGGCGTGCTCCCTGACCAAATCGTCATACGTGACGCCCTTGGACAGTCCCCCCGCGATCCAGACAACGTTGCTGAATGCCGACAGGGAGGCTGAGGCAGCGTGCGGGTTGGTGGCCTTGGAGTCGTTGACCCATAGGTCGCCGTTCATGCGGGCCACGGGCTGGATGCGGTGGTCGCCGGGGATGTAGTCCTGGATGCCCTGGCGCACGGCCTTCGGCTCGACCCCGTAGGCCCGAACCAGTGCTGCCGCGGCAAGGGCGTTCGCCACCATGTGCCGGGGCGCCAGTGGTCCAAGGTCTGTCATGGCTGCCAGTTCTGCCGCGCTGTCCCTGCGCTCTTCGATGAAGGCGCGGTCCACCAGCAATCCCTCCACCACACCCAGCATGCTGATGGCGGGAGTGAGGGTGGTGAAGGCGACGGCGCGGCAGCCTTCCACCACGTCCGCGTTTTCCACCATGCGTTCGGTTTCGACCTGCTCGGCGTTATAGATGCAGGCCTTCCGGGTGTGTTCGTAGACCTTGGCCTTGTCGGCGAGGTAGGAATCGTAGGAGCCGTGCCAGTCGACATGGTCTTCGGCGACGTTGAGGCAGACGCTGGCCACGGGCGAGACCGATTCGGCCCAGTGCAGCTGGAAGCTGGACAGTTCGACGGCGAAGACGTCGTATTCGACGGGGTCCCGGATGGCATCAAGGATGGGCGTTCCTACGTTGCCTACCGCGATGGCTTTCAGGCCGCCCGCCCTCAGCATGGATTCGGTCAGGCCCACCGTGGTGGTCTTTCCGTTCGTTCCCGTGATGGTGAGCCAGTCGGCAGTCTTGCGGCCCTCACGGACCCTTACGCGCCAAGCGAGTTCGACGTCGCCCCATACCGGGATGTGGGCCCGTGCCGCCGCGGCGAGCAGGGCCTGGTCCGGGCGCCAGCCCGGCGAGGTGACGATCAGTTCGGGGAGTTCCCCGTCGATCCTGGGTATCCGGGTGACCGCATCCGGGCCCAGCAGCACATCGGCGGCGCCAACGATCTTCAGGGTGTCGGCGTGCGCGCGGGCTGTTTCGCTGGTGGCGGCGTCCACCACCACGACGCGTGCACCGAGTTCGATCAGCGTGTCGGCGGCGGCGAAGCCGGACACTCCGATCCCGGTCACGGCCACGCGAAGGCCTGCCCAGTCGGAGTCCCAGGAGACGAGGTTTTGCAGGCGTGGGGAAACGGTCACAGCAGTACAACCCATTCAGCGTAGAAAATGCCTAGTCCGACGGCGACGAAAAGGCCGCCCAGGATCCAGAACCGGACCACCACGGTGACCTCCGCCCACCCCTTGAGTTCGAAGTGGTGCTGCAGCGGGGCCATCTTGAACACGCGTTTGCCGCCGGTGGCCTTGAAGTACCCCACCTGGATGATCACGGAGAGGGTGATGAGGACGAAGAGGCCGCCCACGATGCCCAGCAGGAGTTCGGTCCTGGAGAGGATGGCGAAACCGGCGACGGCGCCGCCGATGGCCAGTGAGCCGGTGTCGCCCATGAAGATCTTGGCCGGCGAGGTGTTCCACCAGAGGAAGCCAACCAGGGCGGCGCTGAGGATCGCGGCCAGCAGCGCGAGGTCCAGGGGATCCCGGACCAGGTAGCAGCCGCTGCCGGCTTCCCTGGGGGAACCGCAGGCCTGGTTGCTCTGCCAGATGCCCATCAGCGTGTATGCGCCGAACACCATG
>JABFWC010000122.1 GCA_013362385.1 Pseudarthrobacter sp. | reverse complement strand
ATGCCCAGGAACTGCACCGCAAGGGTCTGTCCCACATTGCCCGGCGGTTTCTTTAACGGACTGTCGCCCGGCAGCGGAACCGTCACGGTGTACCGTGCCGACACCACCGAGGACAGGCCGAGGCCGGTGAAGAGTATGCCCAGGCTGAAGCCCAGGCGCCCGGGCAGCGCCGTCCACTCATGGCTGAAGGCGGCGTAGCCCACCGAGAACGCCAGCACCACCGGCAAGGCAAATGCCAGGCAGGCCAGCGCCCTGCCCAGCCGGTCCGCCACCCCGGACACCCCGGTGGCCAGGTGCAGGGCGAAGGCGGTGTTGTCGTAGGACACATCCGCGGAAATGGACCAGGCCAGGATGAACGCGGATATCGGAGCCAGGAAGGCAAGGCTGGAATAGTTGCCGGTTTGCGTTCCCTGGAAAGCCAGCACTACCGGAAGCAGCGGGATGACCACCAGGGACCCCGAATACCGAGGGTCGCGGAGCCAGTAGGTGAGCGACCTTGCCATCACGGCACCGGCGGGAGTTGCCGGCAGCACGCCCAGCATTCCCAGCCGGCTGCCCTTGCGCCTGGCGCCACCGGCGTACGGGGGCGTCACCAGTGCGCGCTCCAGGAGGAGTTTCCAGCACCAGGCCAAAACTGTGAGGGTGGCCAGGGACAGCAGCAGCTTCAGCGCGGCAGCCCCCGCCTGCCCGGCAGCAACATCGCCGGCGAGCGCCCACGGCGCGCCGAGCGGAGTCCACGAGAGAGTGCGGGCAAAGTCAGGCAGGAACGCTGCGGAGGCGGAGATGCCGCGGCCCACCGCTGCCACGATCGGCCCCAGCAGGACCAGTGGCACCATGAAGGCGATGGAGCTGGTGTCCTTGAAGCGCCGGGAGGCAGCGAGGCTGGCAGTCGCCGTGGTGGCAACCTTGGCCAGCACCACGCATGTCATCACGCCCAGGCAGGCGCCCACCAGCGCCGCGAGCGCCGGCAGCACCCCCCGGGACCAGGTCACAACGGTGGACAGCGCCACCAGCAGGGTGGCAAGCCCGGGGATGCCGATCAGGCCGCCGAGCGCCAGGCCGGCCAGCAGCTGCGGCATGGGGATGGCGAAGGTAGTGAAGCGGGCCGGGTCAAGGGTCATGTCCGTGGCTGATGCCACCAGCGGAACCACGCCCCAGCCAAGCACGGCTGCGGCACCGCCGAGCACAACGGCCGTGTGGGCAGCCTCGGGACCGGCACGGCGCAGCAGGACCAAGGCAAGGATCAGCGTGGCCACCACACCGAGCGCGTACAGACCGGCGATGGCCATGCCCACCAGCTGCCAGCGGCTGCGGCGAAGCCCGTTGCGCAGCAGCGTGAGCTTGAGCCTTAGAAGGTGCGCAACCATTCCAGCCCCTCCGTGTGGCTGTGCCCGCCGACGAGCTGAACGAAGCGGTCCTCCAGTGAAACCCCAGCGCGAACCTGGTCCACCGTCCCGGCGGCGAGCAGCCGGCCACGCGCCACAACCGCCACATGGTCACACATCCGCTGGACCAAATCCATGACGTGGCTGGAGACGATGACAGTGCCGCCGGATGCCACGTAGCGGTCCAGGATCGAGCGGATGTTCGCCGCCGAAACGGGATCGACCGCCTCGAAAGGTTCATCAAGGACCAGCAGCCGGGGTGCATGGATCATGGCGGAGGCCAGGGCGATCTTCTTGGTCATGCCCGCCGAGTAGTCCACCACGAGTGTCCCGGCGTCCGCGGTGAGGTCCATGGCCGCCAGCAGCTCCCCCACCCGGGCCGCCACCACGTCCCGTTTCATCCCGCGCAGCAGTCCGGCGTAGGTGATCAGCTGCTCACCGGTGAGGCGGTCGAACAGGCGTACTCCGTCGGGCAGGATTCCCATGAGCCGCTTCGCTTCCAGCGGATGCTGCCAGACGTCCACACCGTGCACCAGGGCCGTCCCGAAGTCCGGGCGCAGGAGACCGGTGGCCATGGACAGCGTGGTGGTCTTGCCGGCGCCGTTGGGTCCCACAATGCCGAAGAACGATCCTGCCGGGACCTCCAGGCTGAGTCCGTCCACGGCAATCTTTCCGCCGAACCGCTTGGCCAGCCCCCGGATCGAAAGGGCGGCAACGGGTACCGCCTCCGGGGCCCGGCCAGGTATCGGAGTAGTCATACCGCCAGCCTAGCGGCCCGGTCCCCGGTCGGTGCCAGACTAAACCCTATGGATATTGCGCTTGGCCTGCTGGCCATCGTCGCGGTGGTCTGTGCCGCAAGCGCCCTTGGCCGCCGGGTCAATGTTCCGGTTCCGCTGCTGCTCGCGATGGTGGGCGTGGCCGGCTCCTTCCTGCCGTTCATTCCCCCGGTGGAGCTGAACCCGGAGCTGGTGCTGGTGGGCCTGCTTCCGCCGCTGCTCTATGCGGCTGCGTTCCGGACGTCGCTGTTCGACTTTAGTTCAAACCGGCGATCGATCGGGCTGCTGTCGGTGGGCTACGTCGTCTTCGGCACGCTCACCGTAGGCCTGGTGGTGTGGTGGCTTTTCCCCGAAATTCCGCTGGCCGCGGCCTTCGCCCTCGGGGCCGTGGTGGCACCGCCGGATGCCGTGGCAGCAACCGCCATTGCCCGCAGGGTGGGCATGCCGCGGCGCATCGTGAACATCCTGGAGGGCGAATCCCTGGTCAACGACGCCACCGCGCTGGTGTGCCTTCGCGCAGCAACGGCGGCGCTCGCCGGCTCCGTCTCCGCGCTCGATGTCGCCGGCGGCTTCGTGCTGGCGGCAGGCGGGGGCGTAGCCGTGGGGCTTGCTGCCGCCTACGTGCTCACCGAAATCCGGAAGCGGATCAGCAGCGTGGCCATCAATACGTCGGCCTCGCTGGCGGCGCCCCTTGTTGCTTTCCTCCCCGCGGAGGCCATTCACGCCTCCGGGGTGCTCGCCGTCGTCGTCACCGGCCTGGTGATGGGCACCAAGGCACCGTCGATGCCCAACGGAGCCGCGCGCCAAAGCGCCCGGAGCAACTGGGACACCGTGCAGTTCCTGCTGGAGAATGCGGTGTTCCTGCTCATCGGACTGCAGGCGCGCTCCATCCTCGACAGCGTCCCGGACGATTCGCTGGGAGCCGGGCGGGTGTGGCTTGGCTGCGCAGCCATCCTCCTGGCAGTACTGGTACTGCGGCCCGTTTGGGTCTTTCCAACCACCTATCTTCCCCGCCTGGTCCCGGCCGTCCGCCGGAAGGACCCGGCGCCGCCGTGGCAGTTTCCCGCCATTGTTTCCTGGGCCGGCATGCGCGGGGTCGTCACGCTGGCCGCCGTCCTGACACTGCCGGACGGGCTGGAACACCGCAGCGTCCTGGTCCTGGCGGCCATGGTGGTGGTGGCCGGGACCCTGGTCCTGCAGGGCTTTACGCTGCCGGCACTGGTGCGGGTGCTGCGGGTACCGGGCCCGGACAAGCGCGAGGACGCCCTGAACCAGGCCTCACTGATGCAACTGGCCACGGCTGCGGGCCTGGAGCGGCTTGAGCAGCTGCGGCGGGAGGGTGATCCGCCGGAGGTCATGGACATGCTCAGGCGGCGGACCCAGGAGCGCGGGCTGGCGGCCTGGGAGCGGCTGGGCAGGCCGGGCTCCGAGGCTGCCACCCCCAGCCAGCGCTACGCCCAGCTGCGGATGGCCATGCTGGAGGCTGAACGGGACAAGGTGCTGGAACTACGGCGCGGTGGGGACTTCGCGCACGAAGTGCTCAGCGAGGTGCTGGAACGGCTGGACATCGAGGAGTCCATGCTGGACGCCGCGCTCAACGAACTCGGCTCCGGCCTGGATGGCCGCGGCGAGGGACTGGCCCAGCCCGGCGGAAGCTGCGGCCACCTGGCAGCAGCGATGCCGGCGCCGGTCCCCGACAGTCCTGCCTGCGCTGCCTGCGCCAGGGAAGGGACCGCCCCGGTCCACCTGCGGATGTGCCTAGCGTGCGGAAATGTCGCCTGCTGCGACTCATCCCCCGGCCGTCACGCCCACCGGCACTTCAACGAATCGGGGCACCCCGTCATGCGCAGCATCGAGCCCGGCGAACAGTGGCGCTGGTGCTACGTGGACGACCTCCTGGGATGATCCGCGCCGGTGATCCGCACCGGTGATCCACGCCGGGCTGCCCCCGGCACCCGCAATCGGCGGGTCGGCCCCTCAGCGGACGTTGCGGATGCGCATCGGCCCCTTGGCAGTGGCAGGATCCATGACGCGGGCGGATCATCCCGGGGTCCCGGACCTCAGAAGGTGCGCCGGGGAACCGCGCGCTCGTACTGCGGCGGCCAGGCAAGGTCATGGCCAAGCTCGAAGGCCGCCCGGAGCCACCAGTGCGGGTCCCTTAGTGCCGCCCTGGCAATGAAGACGCCGTCCGCCTGGCCGGTGGCAACGGCATGTTCGGCCTGGCCCGGAGTGGTCACCAGCCCCACGGTGCCGGTGGCGACGCCCGCCTCTTCCCGGATTGCGGCGGAGAACCCGGTCTGGTATCCCAGCACCGGCTTGATCTGCTGGTGGGCCACTGCCCCGCCGCTGGAGACGTCCACCAGGTCCACGCCGTGTGCGGCCGCCTCCCGCGCCAGGCGGACGGATGCCGGAAGGTCAACCCCGCCCGGGGCCCAGTCCGTGGCTGAAATCCGGAGCAACAGTGGCATGGAATCCGGAATAACGTCGCGGACGGCGTCAACCACGGCCAGCATCAGGCGGTTCCGGCCGGCCTCGTCCCCGCCCCACTCGTCGTCACGCCGGTTGATCAGCGGACTCTGGAACTGGTGCAGCAGGTAGCCGTGTGCCCCGTGGATTTCCATGGTGTCGAAGCCGGCCTCCACCGCACGGGCGGCGGCGGCGGCGAAATCGGCGATGACGCCCTCAATCTGGTCCACGGTCATCGCGGCGGGCGCGGCATAGCCCTCGAACGCTGAGGTTGACGGACCCACGGTGTCCCAGCCGCCGCCGGACGCCGGCACGCTGCCGTGCTTTCCGGAGAACGGCCAGTAGGTGGAGGCCTTGCGTCCGGCATGCGCCAGCTGTACCCCTATCCTGGCGCCGGCGGCCCCGTTCCGGTGGACAAAGTCAATGATCCGCTGCCAGGCCCCGGCCTGGGCGTCGTTGTACAGCCCGGCGTCCCGCGGGCTGATCCTGCCCTCGGGGTTTACGGCGGCGGCTTCGGTGAGGATCAGCGCGGCGCCGCCGACGGCGAACCCGCCCAGGTGCACCAGGTGCCAGTCGTTGGGGACTCCCGGGGCGGCGTCGGGATCGCAGCTGTACTGGCACATGGGCGAGACCCAGCCGCGGTGCTGCAGCTCAAGGGAGCGCAGCGCCAGGGGATCGAACAGGCGCGGCACTAGAAGAGCACCCGGGCCAGCGCCTGCCTCGCCTTGGCGACGCGTTCATCGCCGGGGCCGACGACGTCGAACAGTTCCAGCAGCCGGACCCGTGCGGTCTCGCGCTCCGGGCCGAAGTTCCTGCCGATGAACGACACGAGCCGGTGCAGGGCGTCTTCCACGTGCCCGCCGGCGATATCCAGATCCGCCACGCCGAGCTGCGCTTCAAGGTTGTCCGGTTCGTTGGCGGCCAGGGCGCGGAGCGCTTCGCTTTCCTGGGCGGACAACGGCTGCAGCCGTTCCATCAGTTCCACCTGCGCCAGCCCGGCCTTGGCGTCGTGGTCTGACGGCATTTCCTTCAGCGCCTGCCGGTATGCCTCGGCAGCGGCCGCATAGTCGCCGGCCTCGATGGCATCGAAGGCGGCCTGGTGCAGCGGCGGCAGCGGCGCCGGCTCCTGGGCGGCCTGCCCGGCACCGTTCAGGCTTCCGGTCACACCGTTCGCGGCGGCCACCTTGAGCAGTTCCTCAAATAGGCCGCGGACCTGCTGCTCATCGGCGCTGCCCTGGAAGAGCGGCACAGGCTGGCCCTTCAGCACAGCTACGGCGGTGGGCACGGCCTGCACCTGGAAGGCCTGGGTGAGCTGCGGGAAGGCTTCGATGTCGGCGGCGCCCAGGACCAGCCGGCCGCCGTAACCGGCAACTACCCGGTCCAGGGTTTCCAGCATCCTTGCGGACTCCGGAGAATAGGAGGCCCACAGGGCGAAGACCACCGGCACCTGCGCGGAGAGTTCCACCAACTGCTGGAAGTTCGCTTCGGTGACGTTGACCTTCAGTTCCGGCGCGCCGGCCTCACCACCGGGCTGCCCCGCCGGGGGCGTCCCCGCGCCGGAACCGGGCTGGGCACCGGAAGGAGCTGCCGGGCGCTTCAGCGTGGAAAGATCGACGGCGCCGCGCAGGCTAATCGGGTTGGCGGCGGCAGGAGGGACTGGACGGGAAGCTGGCGAACTCATGTTTCCCACTCTAGCCACTCCGGCCACCGCCGGTGGTAATGAAGTGCGGGGCTACTTGAAGCTGGCCCCGACCAGGCCGCGGGTCGCGGCGATGAGCTTCATCGGGTCGCTGGACCCGGCCGGCGGAACGTACACGGCCATGGACTCGGCGAAGTGCAGGACCATGCCCGTGGTGGTCTCCTTGCCGCCGGCCAGGGCCGCGGCGTCGTCACCGATGGTGAGCTTGTCCCCGGAGGCCTTGGGCGTTCCCTCGAAGCCGAAGTTGATCCGGCCCAGGACCAGCGCGCCGCCGTCCGCGGTCCGGAACACCACGGTGCTCTCGGGAACCACTTTGTGGGTGAAGTTGAAGTTGCCGTTCTGTCCGGATTTGGCCACCTCGGCCTGGTAGGACAGGGTGTCGGCGATGTAGGGCGACGACTCGCCTTCAACCAGCTTGTCCTTGAAGGGCGAGTCGGCGGACGTGAGCCGGTCGGCCAGTCCGGACATGGCCTCCTCGCCGCTGTAGAGCAGGCCGTTCTTGTCGGCGGGAGCCAGGGTCTGGGTGCTTCCCCGGGTGATGTTGGGGAAGGTGGTTCCGGGCTGGAGCGGGGTGGTCTCCATCAGCTTGTAGTTCTCGCGCGGCGACTGCTGAACCAGGGTCAGGATCTGCGGGACCACGTTGCCGTCGCCTTGGGTGACAGCCAGCACCGAACGGGGCCACGTGCGGTCGCTGGTGACCACCGTGGTGAGCAGCTTGGT
>JABFWC010000019.1 GCA_013362385.1 Pseudarthrobacter sp. | reverse complement strand
GCAGACCTTTTCAAACATCGCCCGGCGGCTGCTGGACTTGGGGCTGATCGTGGAAAGCGGAAAAGTCCAGGTGCCCCAGGGCAAGCCCAGAACCACCCTCACGATCGATCCCAAGAGCAAATATGCAATCGGAGTCCACCTGGATCCATCCATGCTCACATTCGTGCTGCTGGACCTTGCAGGTACGGTGGCGCACCGCAGGCATCTTCCTGTAGTGGCCGTGGCAGGACCCGATGAAACGGTGGCGCGCATTGCGGAAGCGATAGAAGACCTGATCAGCGAAACCGACATACCGCGGACGCGCGTCCTGGGAGTAGGCATCGCCGCACCAGGACCCATCGAATTTGATCAGGGTGCAGTTGTCGGACCCCCGATGCTAACCGGCTGGGAGCGGGTGGAATTGCGGGAATCGCTCGGGAAGGCCACGGATTTGCCGGTCTTCCTGGACAAGGATTCAGCCGCGGCAGCACACGCGGAGCTCTGGGTGCGGGATAACAGGTCAGACCAAAACTTCGCCTTTGTCTACCTGGGCAGCGGCGTCGGGGCGGCCGTCGTGCTGGAAGGCGAAGTTGTGCGGGGATCCTCAAACAACGTAGGTGAGATCGGACATTTTTCCACGGGCGACGGCGGCCGGCTCTGCGGGTGCGGACGAAAAGGCTGCCTGGGCATATCGATCATGCCAGCCGAGCTGGTCAATGACGGTGTCAGCGAGGGGATTCTGCCCGGCCCTGTCGAAAATTCGGATCTTCGCCAAATCACTGAACACTTCCGCAGGCTGGCAGCTTTGGCGGATGAAGGAGATGAGAGTGCATCAGCCCTCCTCGAGGAAGCAGCCGCGCGCCTTGCGCGCGCCGTAGAGGACATCGCAAACCTGCTCGACGTCGATGGCATCGTTTTCGGTGGACCGTCATGGCCCCCCGTGGCACGTCGATACCTCGAGGTCCTTCACGCCGCCCTCGCCAATCGCCTGGCCATGGGCATGATCCATCAGGTCGAGCTCCTGGGATCAGTTCTCGGCGAGGACATAACCGCAGTAGGAGCCGCTTGCATCGTCCTCGACCATGTTCTGGCGCCCCGCTCAGGAGGCTTGCTGCTCGAATGACCGCATGCGGTTGTAAGACAGCTTCAGGAAAGCAGGGGATCCAGTCCGCCGTGGCCCGCTGAACTCCAGCGAGGCCCGGAGGAGCTTGTTGGGAGGCTGAACTTACATGGAACAGCCGTTCGTGCGGAAGGCCGGGAATCGCTCCTGCCTATTCGATCGGCGCGGGGTCCTCGCCGTTGGCGATGGTTTCGATCCAGTCCACGGCCGCGTCGGTCAGTTGGGGCCCGTCCGCTGACTCACCGGCCCACCATCCGGATTCCGTGGCACCGCGTGTGGCAGAAAGGATCTCGGCGCTGACCGCCTGGGTGAGGGGTTCTCCGTTGTGCGCGATCAACCAGTTCCTGGTTTCGGCGGTGACCAGGGGCCACCACTCTTGGATTTTCATGGAATGAGTGTCTCTCCCGGGGATGCCGCCGGTAAAGGCGGCCGGTGTTAGGGATGCGTAAGGATCGGGTCCAGGAGCGTTAGGGAAGTATCAAGGACCCGGTCCGGCTCCCCGCGCCGGTGTTGACTGAATCCACGGCCGCAGGGTGCTGCCGTGGAAGGGGTGTGTCATGGCCGTCGTGGCAATCATTCTTGTGCTCGCGGGCTTGGCCGTGTGGTGCCTGTCCGCGCTGTCGGGGCTGGTGGACGGCAAATGAGCGGCGAAGTCATTGCATGGATGACTGGAACGCCGTTCGGGAAAGTGGCGAAGCCGATCGTCACCGGGACGGGTCAGGGCTGTGATGTCATGCTGTCCTCAAACAGGTCGTCGACGCGGCACCTGTGATGCCGTTCCTGGTAGTGCCTGCCTTCGCGGGTTGCCGCAGCAGCCTGTGGTCATGAATTTCGCCCCCTCGCCTGCCGGGTAGTGGTTAGGCGCCGGCTGGGGTAAGCGAGGCGATCAGCGCCTCAACCCGGGATCTAATCTGGTCGCGGATGGGGCGGACGGAGTCGACGCCCTTGCCGGCCGGGTCTTCCAGGACCCAGTCCTCGTAGCGTTTGCCAGGGAAGTACGGGCACTCATCGCCGCAGCCCATGGTGATCACGACGTCGGAGTCTGACACGGCCTCGGTGGTGAGGATCTTCGGGATCTCAGCGGACAAGTCGATGCCGACCTCGGCCATCGCTTCGACGGCCGCAGGGTTGACCTTGTCCGCAGGCCGGGACCCAGCGGAGCGGACCTCGATCTCACCCCCGCCCAGTGTGCTGAGGAACGCTGCGGCCATCTGGGAGCGGCCGGCGTTGTGGACGCAAACGAACAAAACGGAGGGCTTCTGGCTCATGAGAGCACCTTTCGAGTAGCCGCGATGGCCGCGGGGGAATCGGCAAGGGTGGGGTAAAGGACCCGGATCAGGGCATAGCCGGCGGCGCCACCGGCCAGTTGGGCGAGGATGAAGCCGGGAGCGGACGCGGGAGCGATCCCGGCGAAGGTGTCCGTGAGGGTGCGGGCGATGGTGACGGCAGGGTTGGCGAAGCTGGTGGAGGACGTGAACCAGTATGCGGCGGTGATGTAGCCGCCGACGGCGAACGCGACCTGCTCGGCCCGGCCGGAGCGGACCGTGCCGAAGATGACCAGCAGCAGCCCGATGGTGGCGATAACCTCGCCGAGCCAGAGCCCGGTCCCGGTCCGCTCACGGGTGGAGAACGTGACCGCGTCGAGGCCGAACATCAGGTGCGCGGTGACCGTGCCCGCCAGTCCGCCCAGGAACTGCGCGGCGATCAGGGCCGCCGCTGTTCTGGTGTCGATCATGCCCAAGGCGCGTTCGACCAGGGTGACAACCGGGTTGAACGCGGCGGAGACCGGCTGCAAGGCCACGACCAGTGCGACCAGTGCGGCGCCCGTGGCGAGGCTGTTCTGCAAAAGCTGCAGCCCGACGTCGTCCGGTGAAAGCCGTGAGGCCATGATTCCGGAGCCGACGACGGCCATCACGAGGAAGGCGGTGCCGATGAACTCAGCGAGGACCCGGCGGGCCGGGACGCTCACTTCGCCCGTCCCCCGATCAGGGAGGCGAGGTTCTGCAGCGCTTCGGTGCGCGCCCGATAGTAAACCCAAACCCCGCGCTTCTCCCTCTCGAGTAGACCGGCCTCGTGCAGGAGTTTCAGGTGATGGCTAATCGTCGGCTGCGACAGCTCGAAGGCGTCATTCAGTTCGCAGACGCACGCCTCGCCGCCCTCGTGCGAAGCGACCAGGGACATCAGCCGCAGGCGGACCGGATCGGCCAGGGCTTTCAGCAGCGGCGCGATTCCCTCGGCTTCGGGCAGGGACAAGGGCGCCCGCACCAGCGGCGGGCAGCATGCAACCGTCTGGACGGGGGTTAACTCCAAGGACATAGACACACGTAAATATTTACATTCATCTATGTGCTGGGCAAGATCGTCACCTTCAACGACAGCATGACCGGCATCGGGGTCGCCGCGGCTCTGACCCCGAACGAACGCGACCGCTTACCCGGGCAACCGCCAGGCCAGCATGCGGGCATAGGTTGGGGCTGTCAGCGGCGCGGGGTCCCTACCTGGATATCGCGGTAGTGCTTGGGCATCCGCATGATTTCAAATTCAGACATGTCCAGCAGGCGCCTTCCTCCGGTGAGCGTGTCGAGGATCCAGAACAAACCGTGCTCCGGGGCCGTCTCCGTGACCGGACCCCGGTGGACCAGCGTGTTCTTGTAAAACGCTTCGATGGCGTCGCCTGCCATGAGTTCCTGGCAGGAGCCAACCTTACGGCGCTCATTGCTTGTCATGACCTGTCCTTTCGGCTCTCGAAGGTCTCCCCCAAAGCAAAATTTTCCCCAAGTAAGGTGGCCTCCAGATGTCGTGGGGATGATTTTCCGCTGACCTTTTGGTTAGCCGCGCTTTCCGGTTCATGGAGGTCCCGCCCGCCGCCACCCCTCCTGCCGGATGAGAGCTTCGAAGCCACCGCGTCCAGCCACGCCAGCGCTACCGGCGCATCCTCGTAACTGAGGTAGGCGTAAAGCGTTGCAGTCATCCATTGGTGATATTCCTGCCGGCGGAGGGGCGACTGATGCTTTCCCATGACGGCCGGCCCCCAAGGACGCTGCCCTGCGAACCGACGCCTGCGCGGCCGCGCCGCTGACCCGGCCGACACCGGTCATCCGGGGAGAGCTGGCCCCCAATCTCCCGGGCGTCAGCTCCCCCCGAACCAGGCAGACCCTGGCAACAAGCCAGCAGTGTGAGACCGCCTGCCCGTTTCTTCCCCCAGCACCACAGATATATCCTTCCGCACCCGTTGCCTTCCACATGCGAAGGTCGTCCTCCGCGTAAACAACCAGTGAACTTTTTCAGATGTTGAACCCGGCACATTCGGGGTCTTCGACTTGGAGGTGAAAGCCGTCCCCCTTCGATTACTCACTTCCGACAGGTGTAAGCGGCCATGAAAAACTGCCCGTAGGCGGCCACGAAATTGCCCACTGACGGCCAGTAGAACTGCCCACCGGTGGCCATGAGATCTGCCCACTTCCTCAACTGTTCCTGCCGCGTCTTAAGCGGCAGGGGCCTCTCCCCGGGATTTGATGACGGTGTCTAGTCGCACCAAATGTCGTCCCAGAAAGAGGCCCTGTATGAAGCATGACGGAGAAATCATGGAAATTCTTGCTGCCTATGATCTGACCGGATCGTTGCGCGCCACCGCGGAGCTGACGGGCTGCTCGCACCACACTGTTGCCAGGCACGTCGCGGCCCGCGACGCCGGCCGGCCAATCGCCGAGCCCGCGCCCCGGCCCAGGGTCACGGACGCCTACCTACCCAAGATCGAGGAATGGATCGAGACGTCCAAGGGCCGGATTCGCGCCGACAAAGCTCACGAGAAGCTGCTCGCCCTGGGTTATGAAGGATCCGAGCGGTCCACACGCCGCGCGATCGCGCAGGTCAAGGCCGCCTGGCGGCTCGGACACACCCGCGTCCACCGGCCGTGGATCACCGAGCCCGGGATGTGGCTGCAGTACGACTTCGGCGACGGACCACGAATCGGCGGCGTGAAAACCATCCTGTTCGTTGCCTGGCTGGCGTTCTCCCGCTTCCGGATCGTGATCCCGTTGCGGGACCGGACCGCCCCGAGCGTGTTCGTGTTCGCAGCCCTCGACCGCTGCTTCCGGATCCTGGGCGGGGCACCAACGTATGTTCTGACCGATAACGAGAAGACCGTCACCACCGCCCGGGTCGCCGGGGTCCCGGTGCGGAACCAGCAGACCCTGGACTTCGCCCGCCACTACGGTGTCACCGTGCTGACCTGCCAACCCGCTGACCCCGCCACCAAAGGCGGAGTCGAAGCGTCGGTGAAACTGGCCAAGGCAGACCTCGTGCCCACCGCCACCAACCTCAGGCCCGGTTACGCGTCCTTCGCCGAGCTCCAGGCCGCCTGCCAGGCGTTCATGGACGAGGTCAACAACAGGGAACACCGGGCCACCCGCCGCAAACCCTCGGCCGTTCTGGCGGAGGAAGCAGCCCGGCTGCACCGGATTCCGGAGACCGCGCACACGGTCGCGTTCGGACTGGCCCGGATAGTTCCGGAGAACACCCCGATGGTCGCCTTCGAGAACGCCCAATACTCGGTCCCGGCTCATCTGCTCGGCGCGAAGGTATTCGTCCGCTCCCACGGCACCGGCCCTGATGAACAGGTCATCATCGTCCACCACGGCCCGACCGGCCCGATCGAAGTCGCCCGTCACGGCCGGGCCAGGCCCGGCAGCCCGGCGATCATCGCTGACCACTTTCCAGGGACCCGGAGCATGATCCCGGGTGACTACGCCGTGAAGGCACGCACCGCCGGTGAAGCCGAGTTCCTGGCCATCGGCGCCGGCGCCAGGACCTGGCTAGTGGAAGCTGCCGCGGCAGGAACAGGCCGGATGAACGTGAAAATGGCCGAAGCCGTGGCCCTGGCCAAAATCGCCGGGACCGAGTCCGTGGACCGTGCCCTGGGAGACGCTGCGCTCCATGGCCGTTTCGCCCACGGCGACCTGCCGTCCATCCTGAACGCGAACATCCGCCGCACCACCACCCACGCCGCTAACGAAACCAGGTCCCTCACCCAAGGCACCAGCGCATGGGCAGGCCTCGGCGCCGGCCCGTCGAGCACCTCAGCGAAGGAGCAGAGCCGATGAGCCCAGTCACGACCACGAACACCACCGCCCCGGCCCTGCCGGCCGAGCTGGAAGCGCTGATGCGGCAGTTGAAGATGCCTCATGCCAGGGCACTGGCACCGGAGCTGATCGCTACCGCACGAGCCCAGCGCTGGGAACCGACCGAGATCATCAAGGCCCTGTTCACCGAGGAAGCAGCCGGCCGGGCCCGGTCGATGCTCGCCACCCGGCGCAAAGCGGCCGGCTTCCCGACCGGGAAGACCTTCGACGTCTGGGACCCGGCCGTCTCCTCGATCCCGGCGCCGACCCAGCAGGCCCTGCGCACGCTGGAATGGATCACCCGCAGGGAGAACTTGGTCGTTTGCGGGCCCTCCGGCACCGGGAAAACGTTCTTCCTCGAAGCGCTCGGCCAGCAAGCCGTCGAGGCCGGGATGCGCGTTGCCTGGTTCCGGCTCGAGGACCTCGGCGCCCTCATCCGTGCGCACCGCACCGACGACAGCGTCACCAAGGCCGTGGCCAGGATCCTTCGCGCCGAACTCGTTGTGATCGATGACATCGGCCTGCTGCCCGTGGCGACCGACGCTGCCGAAGGCCTCTACAGAGTCGTGGACGCAGCCTACGAAAAACGCTCCGTCGCGATCTCTTCGAACCTGCACCCCGCGGGCTTTGATGAGCTGATGCCCAAAACCCTGGCCACAGCCACCGTTGACCGGCTCCTGCACCACGCCCACGTCTGCCAAACCAGCGGCGACTCCATCCGCCTCACCCAAGCCCTCGCCGGGAAAGGAGTCACCCAACTGAATTAGCAGACCCACGATGGCCAACCCCACCGACAACCCTCAGTGGGCAGATCTGTTGGCCATCACCGGGCAGTATTACTGGCCACCAGCGGGCCGATTAACTGGCCGCCGGTG
>JABFWC010000306.1 GCA_013362385.1 Pseudarthrobacter sp. | reverse complement strand
GTGGGGCCGGAAATCACGGCCGAGTGCAGGAAGTTGCGCTGGCCGAAACGGCACGGCACGCTGCCCAGGCACTCGCGGTGCACCTGGATGCTGGCGCCCATGCGGATCAGGGCGTCGGTAAAGCCGAAGCGGTTCTCGTACACGGTCTCGTGGACGATGGACACACCTTCGGCCTGGGTCAGCGCCACGACAAGCGGCTGCTGCCAGTCCGTCATGAAGCCGGGGTGGACGTCGGTTTCCAGGACCAGCGGGGTCAGCTTCCCGCCGCGGTGGTAGAAACGGATGCCGTCCTCACCGATGTCCATGCCGCCGCCTACCTTGCGGTAGGTGTTCAGGAAGGTCATCATGTCGCGCTGGGAGGCGCCCTCGACGAAGATATCGCCGCGGGTTACCAGCGCCGCCGATGCCCAGGAAGCGGACTCGTTGCGGTCCGAGAGTGCGCGGTGGTTATAGCCGCCCAGGTCGCGCACGCCCTCGATCCGGATGGTCCGGTCGGTCTGGACGCTGATGATGGCGCCCATCTTCTGCAGCACGGCGATAAGGTCGATGACCTCCGGCTCGGTGGCGGCACCGGAGAGTTCGGTGATGCCTTCAGCACGGGTGGCACTGAGCAGGACCTGTTCGGTGGCGCCGACGGAGGGGTACGGCAGGGAGATCTTGGCCCCGTGGAGCCCCTTCGGCGCGGAGATGTGGATGCCGCCCGGGCGCTTTTCCACCACTGCCCCGAACTGGCGCAGCACGTCGAGGTGGTAGTCGATGGGCCGGTCGCCGATCTTGCAGCCGCCAAGGTCCGGAATGAAGGCCTCGCCGATGGCGTGGATCAGCGGTCCGCACAGCAGGATGGGGATCCTGGAGTCGCCCGCGTGGGCGTCAATGGCGGTGCTGGGCGCGGTCTTGGCGGACTTCGGATCCAGGGTCAGGTCGCCGTTGACCGGGTCCTTCTCCACGGTCACGCCATGCAGCTGCAGCAGGGAGGTGACAACCTCCACGTCCTTGATCTCCGGAACGTTCCGCAACACCGAGGGTTCGTTGCCCAGCAGCGCCGCCACCATTGCCTTGGGGACGAGGTTCTTGGCCCCCCGGACGCTGACGCGGCCTGTAAGCGGGACGCCGCCGCGGATTGTCAGAACACTACTCATATACCGGTTTCCTCACGATCACTAGCCCACAAATCCTTGCAAAGGCTCCAACCAAGCATAGGAGGTCGCGTTACCGAACCGAAATAAGCGGCCATCGGCGGGGCGTGGCGGCCGCCAAACGCCTCCGGCCCCTTCCCGCGGGTGCAGGTAAGGGGCCGGAGGGAAAACTGCCTAGGAAACCCGGGCGGGCAGCGTCTTCGGCTTGAAGCTGGGGCGGGTGACTTCGTAGGCGGTGATGTCGGCCTCGTGCTGGAGCGTCAGGCCGATGTCGTCCAGGCCTTCGAGCAGCCGCCACCGGGTGTAGTCGTCAATCTCGAACGGGGCAACGATGTTGCCGCAGACCACGGTCTTGGATTCGAGGTCCACCGTGACCTCCGTTCCGGGCGCGTTTTCGAGTTCCTTCCAGATGAGCTCGATGTCGTCCTGCGCAACCTGCGCGGCGAGCAGTCCCTGCTTGCCCGAGTTGCCGCGGAAGATGTCGGCGAAGCGGGAGGACAGGACAGCCTTGAACCCGTAATCCTTCAGGGCCCAGACGGCGTGCTCGCGGGAGGATCCGGTGCCGAAGTCGGGGCCGGCGACCAGGACCGAACCGGCGCTGTACGGCTCCTGGTTCAGGATGAAGGAGGGGTCCTTGCGCCAGGCGGAGAACAGGGCGTCCTCGAAGCCTGTCCGGGTGATCCGCTTCAGGTAGACAGCGGGGATGATCTGGTCGGTGTCGACGTTGCTTTGGCGCAGCGGAACGCCGACGCCGGTGTGCTTGGTGAACTTTTCCATGGTGCGTCCTATGCTGCGTCGGTGCGGATGGCGGCGGGTTCGGGGGCCGGTTCCAGGTCGGACGGGGAGCTGAGCGTGCCGCGGACGGCGGTGGCTGCTGCCACGACGGGTGAGACCAGGTGCGTGCGGCCGCCTTTGCCCTGGCGTCCTTCGAAGTTGCGGTTGGACGTGGAGGCGCACCGCTCCCCCGGTTCCAGCTGGTCCGGGTTCATGCCCAGGCACATGGAGCAGCCGGCGAAGCGCCATTCGGCGCCAAAGTCCTTGAAGACGCGGTCCAGCCCCTCGGCCTCGGCTTCAAGCCGGACGCGGGCCGAACCCGGCACCACGAGCATCCGGATCTGGGGGTCCTTCTCGCGGCCGCGGATGATGTCGGCGGCGGCGCGCAGGTCCTCGATCCGGGAGTTGGTGCAGGAGCCCAGGAAGACGGTGTCCACGCGGATGTCCTTCATCGGCGTGCCGGCCTCGAGCCCCATGTACTGCAGCGCACGTTCGGCGGCGGCCTTGGCGTTCTCGTCCCCGAAGTCCTCAGGGGACGGCACGGCCTCGGACAGGGACACGCCCTGGCCCGGGTTGGTGCCCCAGGTGACGAACGGCTCCAGCGTGTCGGCATCCAGGTCCACCTGGGCGTCGAAGACTGCGTCGTCGTCGGTCTTCAGCGTGTTCCAGTACTCGACGGCGGCGTCCCACTCAGCGCCTTCGGGCGCGTGCGGGCGGCCCTTCATGTACTCATAGGTCGTTTCGTCGGGCGCCACCATGCCGGCACGGGCACCGGCTTCGATGGACATGTTGCAGATGGTCATGCGCGCGTCCATGGACAGGGCGCGGATCGCGGACCCGCGGTATTCAAGGACGTAGCCCTGGCCGCCGCCGGTGCCGATCTTGGCGATGACGGCGAGGATAATGTCCTTGGCGGTGACGCCGGGGCGCAGGGTGCCCTCGACGTTGATGGCCATGGTCTTGAAGGGCTTCAGCGACAGGGTCTGGGTGGCCATGACGTGCTCCACCTCGGACGTGCCGATGCCCATGGCCAGGGCGCCGAACGCGCCGTGGGTGGAGGTGTGCGAGTCGCCGCAGACAACCGTCATGCCGGGCTGGGTCAGGCCCAACTGGGGACCGACGACGTGGACGATGCCCTGCTCGGCGTCACCCAGGCTGTGCAGCCGCACGCCGAACTCGGCGCAGTTGTTGCGCAGCGTCTGGATCTGGGTCCGGCTGGTGAGGTCGGCGATAGGCTTGTCGATGTCCAGCGTGGGGGTGTTATGGTCCTCCGTGGCGATCGTCAGGTCCGGCCGGCGCAGCTTGCGGCCGGCCAGGCGCAGGCCTTCAAATGCCTGCGGGGACGTGACTTCGTGGACCAGGTGGAGGTCGATGAAGAGAAGGTCGGGCTGGGCGCTGGCTCCGTCGCCGTCACCTTTGCGCACCACGTGTGCGTCCCAGACTTTCTCGGCCAATGTCTTTGCCATGGCCATCTCCCTTCACTGCTGTTTGGCTGATGAGTCCAACTGAATCAGGACGGCTCCGCACTGCGCCAGCCGAAAAATTTGCATCTCAGATATTGAGACGGCAATATCATTACATGGACAATTCTAGTGGAGTCGGTGTCATTGATAAAGCGGCCCAGGTGCTCGATGCCCTTGAGGCAGGCCCCACCACCCTCGCGCAGCTCGTAGCCGCCACCGGCCTGGCCCGGCCCACCGTCCACCGCCTCGCCTTGGCGCTTGTCCATCACCGGCTGGTCAGCCGCGACATCCAGGGCCGGTTCGTGCTCGGCAGCAGGCTCGTCGAACTCGCCTCGGCCGCCGGTGAGGACCGCCTGATCGCCTCCGCCGGTCCGGTCCTGATGCAGCTGCGCGATGCCACCGGCGAAAGCGCGCAGATCTTCCGCCGCCAGGGCGACTGGCGAGTCTGCGTCGCCTCCGCCGAGCGTCCGATCGGCCTGCGCGACACCATTCCGGTGGGCACCCAGCTCTCCATGAAGGCAGGCTCCGCAGCACAGGTGCTGCTCGCCTGGGAGGACCACGACCGCCTCCTTGAAGGCCTGCAGTCCGCACGCTTCACGCCCACCGTCCTGGCAGGGGTACGACGGCGCGGCTGGGGACAGAGCCTAGGCGAGCGCGAGCCCGGGGTCGCCTCCGTCTCGGCGCCGGTGCGCGGTCCGTCCGGCAGGGTGATCGCCGCCGTCTCCATTTCCGGACCCATCGAGCGGCTGACCCGCCAGCCTGGGCGCCTGCACGCGGAAGTGGTCTGCAATGCAGGGCGCATCCTGACCGAGGCGCTGCGCAAGAACAACGACTGAGCGGTTCCGCTGTCACCACGGCCGCCGCCACTAGGCTGGGGCCATGGGCAGCTACGCAGTGTTTCTCCGCGGCATCAACGTCGGCGGCATCAACATCAAGATGGCGGATCTTCGGGAGGCACTGAAGACCCACGGTTTCCCGGACGCCAAGACCCTGCTGGCCAGCGGAAACGTGGTGCTCTCGAGCAGCCTGGACGAAGCCGCCGTCAAGCGGGAGTGCGAAAAATGCCTGCGGGCGGCGTTCGGGTACGACGCCTTTGTAGTGGTCCTGGCCGGCGGCCGCCTCGCAGAGCTGGTGGACGCCTGCCCCTACCCGCCGGACGACAAGTCCACCCACACCTACATCACGGTGTCCTCGGAGAAGGCCGCGCTGGACGAGCTGGAGGCGGCAGGAGCCGCGGTGGAAGGCACAGAGCTTACCCGGCTGGGTCCAGAGGCGCTGGCATGGCTCGCGCCCGTGGGCGGCACGCTCGAGAATCCGATGAGCAAGCTTTCGGCGGGCGCAAAGCACAAGGCCGCGGCAACCACCACCCGTAACCTGCGCACCATGGTCAAGGTCCGTGACGCCGCCAAGGCCCTGGAGACCGGCCGGCCACCAGCCTCCTAGGCCGGCCCGGCTCCTAATCAGGCCCGGCCTGCTTCAGCGCCTTGTTGAACTCTGCCAGCCTGGCGGTCTCCGTCTCCACGGGTGCCACCACCAGCTCCTGCGCGGCCGCTGCAACGGCACTGTTGAGCCGGCGTCGTGCCCTCAATGCCCTAGCCCGGGCAGCTCCGGCCGCAACAAAGCGGCCGGTGACGGCCAGGAAGATTCCCAACACCACGCCGCCGGCGATCATCAGCGTGGGCACCGGCCACCCCTCCACCCGCGGCACCTCGGGGACCGGCAGCTGCAGGTAGCCCAGACCCGCCAGTACGCCCAGCCAGCCCAGGCCGCCCAGGACCGTGAGCAGCGCCAGCCACTGCACTACGTTGAAGAGGCCCCACCACCAGGCCCCGCGGTTGGCGCCGAGGTCGGTTCCGGCAATGGCCTGGTCCAGTGCATCCGGCAGCCGGTCCCTGCCCTCCCTGGCTGCGCTCCTGATCGCTGCCCGCCAGGGTCCAGGCGCTCCTGCACTGGCGGCATCGGCGAATTCCCTGACGGCAGCGTCGGCCCGCGCCCGTTCCGGCGCGCCCGCGGGCGGCAGGGAGGTCCTGTTCAGGCTGGCCGGGGAATTGCTGCGGAGGTTCAGCCGCCGCAGCGGGTTGGGCCTGAACCGGGACAGCCAGCGCGTGACGGGCCAGCCGGTGCGGCGTACCGATTCCAGCCGGTAGGACTGAGCGACCGCCTGCACCACGGCGGGCACGTTCGAGGCCACGGCCAGTTCCTCGGCGAGCCGGGCCTTCATTGCGGGACGTACACCGGCCGCCTCGCCATCGCCGGAAGCCCGGCACAGTCCGTCTGCTGCCCGGGTAACGTCTGCCTCCAGCCGCCGCGACCGGGCCTGGCGCTGGAGGGCCACTTTCCGGATCGCCTCCCTGACCGCATCCACCCCGGCTCCCGTGACGGCCGAGGAAGCGAGCACGCGCACCTTGCCCAGGCCTTCGCCGGCCAGGATCGCGTGCAGCGAGTCGAGGACGGGCTGCAGATCGCGCTCCGGCAGCCGGTCCGCCTGGTTCAGGACCACCAGCGTGACGGCGCCATGCGCGGCGTGCGGGGCGAGGAAGCCGTTGTGCACGGCGGCATCGGCGTACTTCTGCGGGTCGAGCACCCACACCAGCACGTCAACCATGCCCACCATCCGCTGTACGATCTCGCGGTTTGCTGCGCGGGTGGAATCGAAGTCCGGCAGGTCCAGCAGGATCAGGCCGCTGTCCTCGTCGGCGAAGCCCTTCACGGGCGCCGCGTGGTGCCTGTTGGGCACCTCCAGCCAGTCCAGCAACGGGCCGCTCCCGGCTGCTCCCCAGATCCCTGCCAAAGGTTCCGACGTCGTCGGCCGGCGCGCCGCCGCCGTCGCGATTTCCGCGCCGCTGACGGCGTTGAACAGTGAGGACTTGCCGCTGCCCGTCGCCCCGAAAAACCCGACGACGGTATGGTCCGCCGACATCGACCGGCGGGAGCTGGCGCGTTCCAGCACAAGGAGGGCTTCCTGCAGCGGCCCGTCGGGAAGCACCCCCTCCCCCAGGCCACGGGCGTCCTGGAGTGCCTGCAGCCGGCGGTCGAGCCGGGACGACTCCAGGGCTCCGCCGTGGCGGCTCATGCGCTCTCCGCCAGGCGGGCCAGGGTGCCGGACCGTGCCGCGAGGGCTTCCGCTGCCGCGCTGTCCTCCGCCGGAAGGCGCTGCAGGAACTTCTGCTGTTCGTCCTGCAGCAGCCGCCGGCAGCGTCCGGCCAGGTCCGTGCGGGCCTTCTCTGCCATCCGGCGGACGGCGTCCTCGCCAAACACCGCCTCCAGCAGCCGCTGGCCGACGACGGCAGTGCCGCCTGCAACGCCGATCTCCAGCCCGGTCAAACCCGCCGTCATCGAGAACACGACGATCATCAGCGCGGCCCCGAGCCCGTTGATGCCGAAGGACAACCAGCGGGCCTGGGTGCGGCGGCCCTGTCCTTCCGTGCGGATCAGCTCCATTAGCCCCTCCTGCCAAGCGCGGATTTCCGCTGCCGCCTGTTCGGCGAAACCGGCAGAGGTGCCGGACAGGTCGTCCGTACCCAGCAACTGCCGGCCTGCCGGGTCAGAGCGCCACCGCCGGTCGGTATCCTCGGCGGCGTTGGCCGCCTCATCAAGGATCACCGCCTGCAGGCCGGTCTCGATGGCGGCTTCGACCTGCACTGCCGGTGCCGGTTCGCCCCGGAAGAAGGCACCGAGCCGGTCGCGGAACCGGCCCACGTTCTGCTCCAGGGCGCGGAAGAACTCGCCGGTGCCCACGAAATCCTGCCAGCGGGCCAGTACCTCGCCGCGCAGGAGGGCGCCGTCACGCGTGGCATCGAGGATCCGCCCTGCCG
>JABFWC010000246.1 GCA_013362385.1 Pseudarthrobacter sp. | reverse complement strand
GTCACGTTTCCCGTTGCGGGATCGACGTCGCAGAAGACCGGGCGTGCACCGACATAAGTCACCGCGTTGGCCGCCGCGATGAAGGTCAGGGAGGGGACGACGACGTCGTCACCGGGGCCGATGCCAGCCACCACCAGGGCCAGGTGCAGGGCCGTTGTGCAGCTGGAGGTGGCGACCGCGAAGCGGGCGCCGTGGGCCATTGCAAAGCGGGCCTCGAACTCTTTGACCTTGGGGCCCTGCGCGACGCAGCCGGAGTAGACCACATCGGCAAGGGCATGGGCTTCTTCCGGTCCCAGCCAGGGCTTTGTGACTTCTATGCGGGCGACGACGGATTCCGTGGCCACGGGGCACCAACTTTCTTGGGAGGAGCAGGATGGGGACCGGTACTATCCGTCACGTGGACCACAAAGTGCTCTGATGCCCGCTGCCGGCGGTTTCCTGGGCTGCCGGATCCGGTGTTGGTGCATCAGCCGGGGATGCCTGCCCGTCCAGGCCCCGGCTCCGGGTGGCGGCTTCCAGGACTGACAGCACGCGCAGCCCCGTCGCATCCAGGGCGTATGCCTTCCGCTGGCCCCGGATGCAGTGTGCGAGCTCCGTGGCCAGCAGGCAACGCGTCTCCGCCTCCAGTACCGACACCGGCACCTCTTCGGCATCCTGCTGGAGCAGGATGGGCCCGGCCCAGTAGGGGGCGGTGCGGTGCTGGCCGTTGAATGATCCCGGATCGAGGAGGCGCAGGCGCTCCTGGACGCCCAGCGCGTCCCAGGCGAGCGTGAGGCGGGTACCTGCAATTACCAGGCGTTGGCTCTTCATGGTGCTCAGCCGGTTGATGTGCAAATGCACGGGTGCGTCATTGGAAAGCCTGAAATACAGGTGGCCCACGCAGTCGCGGCCGGTCCCGAGGGGGTCGCCGCCAAAGGCCGAAACGGTGCGGGGCTCCAGGCCGCCCGGCAGCACGTGGTCCAGGACTGCCAGGGTGGCTGGCGAAAGCTCCCAGAACACATCCCGGTCGGTCTGAACCGGGCCCGTTTCGGTCCGCCGGGCTTCGATGAACAGGATTTCGCCCAAGGTGCCGCTGTCCAGCAGCTTCTGCATCCGTTGCACCGCAGGGTCAAAGGTGACTGCGCTCTTTGCCATGAGCACCAAGCCTTCGCTTTCCGCTTCGGCAGCCATTTCGCGTCCGCGTTTCAGGCTGTCCGCCAGCAGGCCCTCCACCAGGACATGCTTGCCGGCGCGCAGTGCGGTCATGACGGTTCCATACAGGGCACGGTGGGAAGTGGCGATCGCCACCGCATCCACGTCGACGCAGTCGAGGAGTTCGTCAATCGCCGCGAAGCACGGGACGTCACCGAGGCTGCGTGCCAGCCGGCCGGCCCGAAGGGGGTCCGCATCGCACAGCGCCGCGAGTTCCCAGTCCGCACTGGACTGGAACGCCTTGGCCAGGCCCGCACCGCGCGATCCCGTCCCGAGCACCGCGACGCGAAGTCTGCGGGGTACTGCGTCAACCAGGCTGAAAGTACCGGCCCAGGGCTCCATGGCTTCCTCTTCCTTACTACCTTCAGTACGCGCCCGAGGGCTGGACAACGGCACGGAACGTGCGCCACAGGATCAGCAGGTCTCCGGCGATCGACCAGTTCTCGACGTAGTACAGGTCCAGCCGGACGGCTTCGTCCCAGGAAAGATCAGACCGCCCGTTGATCTGCCAGAGACCAGTCAGGCCGGGCTTGATCAGGAGGCGCCGGTGGGTGTGGCGCTCGTAGCCGTTCACTTCGCGGGCAAGGGGCGGCCGTGGGCCCACCAGGCTCATGTCGCCCAGGAAGACATTCCACAGCTGCGGCAGTTCGTCCAGCGAGTACTTCCGCATCCACCGGCCGCATTTGGTCACCCGCGGATCTTCACGCATCTTGAACAGCACGCCCGCGCCCTCGTTGCTGCTGTCCAGGTGTGCCAGGCGTTCCTCCGCGTCCACCACCATCGACCGGAACTTGTACATTCCAAACGTGCGCCCGTCCTTTCCGACGCGTTCCTGGCGGAACAGGACGGGACCCGGGCTGTCCCGGCGCACGATGGCGGCCAGAAGCAGCAGTACCGGAGACAGGACGAGCAGTGCGCAGCCGGCAAGGACCACGTCCACCACCCGCTTCAGGATGTGCTTGCCCCCGGAATACTGCGGGATGTCCACGTGCATCAGGGGGAGGCCTTCCACCGGCCGCCAGTGGATGCGCGGGCCGGCGACGTTCGTCAGGGTTGCTGCCAGGACCATCCCCGCCGAGCACTCCTCCAGTTGCCATCCCAGCTCCCGTATGAACCTGTTCCCGCCAGGGAGCGGACCGGCGATGATCACGGAGTCCGCCGTCGCCAGCCTTGCAGTGCGGGGAATGTCATCCGTGGAGGAAAGAACGGGGACAATTTCGTCGTCCACGCGCAATTTCGCTCCCCTGCGGGAGCCGGGCAGGCAGACCCCGAGGACCTGGTAGACGGGCCCGGACTTCTTCCTGATCTGGTGGACCACGTAGCGCACATCCTCGGGTTCGCCCACCACGATGGCGCGGGAGAGGTGCCGGCCTTTGGCCTTTTCAGTTGCCAGCCGACGGCGGAAAAGCCAGCGGTTGGTGGTCAGGGCAGCGATCCCCACGGGAAGCGAAACGGTCACCAGCGCTGAATCGCCGCTGACCGAAAACACGACGGCGACCATCGCCAGCAGCCCGAACACCCGGAACGTGGCAGCAGCCACCCGCTTGTACTCATCGGCCCCGACACCCAGGACCTTGGAATCGCGTGTCCTGTTAATTTCCAAGGCGGCCATCCAGACCACCGCCACTACGGCGCCGGCTGCGGCTCCGCCGGCGGTTCCGTTGACGAGCGTCCCGTCATTGGCCACCAGGTAACCGAGGAAGACAGCAGCTGCAACCATGAGCGAGTCGGTGATCCGCAGCAGGTTGATATGGGTGGAAATCCAGTCAGCCGAGGCTTTGCGGCCCGCCGGCACCAGCACGTTGGCCGGCCGCAGCGGGCTGGGTGCCAGTGCCGGGACGGAGCGCTCCCCTGCGCGGCCGCCGGCAATGACGGAGGCCCGTGCTTCGTACGGGAGGGGGCGCCATTGGATGGGGCGCCGCTGTCGGGTAATGGGTACTTCTGCCAAGGTAACCCCTTACGGTGTGTGCACCGGTGTTGTGACTGTGAGTCAAAACTAGCTACGGAAAACAACGTGAGCAGTGTTTCGGCCCGGGGCCTGTGGGCCCCGCCGGGGAACATTGTGGAAAATGCGGATTGCAGCAGAAGCTGTTCTCTGCACTCAGAGAACCGGCAGGACGTACGGCTCCACGGCCGCCTTTGCCTTGCTCGCGGCGAGGGCCGTCAGCTGGGCCCGCGATTCGACTCCGAGTTTGCGGTAGATGGCCGTAAGCCGCACTTCCACGGTGCGCACTGAGACGAAGAGCGTGGCTGCGATTTCTTTGTTCCGCATTCCGCGGGCAACCATTTTCGCCAGGACGCGTTCATGGTCGGCGAGCAGCAGCAGGGCCGGGTTCCCCTGCTGGCTTGGCGCCTCCACCCGCTCGTCCAGCAGCAAGGCATCCACTTGCTGAACCCAGGCGTTGGCGCCGATCTCGTCGAACATGACCTTGGCCCGCAGCATGCCGTCACGGGCATCCCGCAGCCGGCCCAGTGCCTTCAGGCGTTCGGCGTAGGACAACATTGTCCTTGCCCGCTCCAGCAGGGAATCGCGCCCGTTCCTGCCCTCCAGCGCCTGCGCAAACAACTGCAGGGACTGCTCACCGTCCGCAAGGATCGCGCGGCTCCTGGCAACCGCCGCCATCAGCCATGGCGACCGCAGGCCGACCGACCGGCTCTCCAGGTTCACCAGCGCCTGGCTCGCCTCACGGTGCCGGCCCAGGCGGACCAGCACTTCGACGAGGTCCGCATCGCAGCGCAGCAGGGTGGGACTGTTGAAGCGGAGGCCGATTTCGGCTGCCCGGGACAGCTGGGCCAGCGACTCGGCGAGGTCTCCGCGGAGCAGGGCGAAATGGCCCTGCCATGCCGCAAGCTGGGCGGTGACAGCGGGATGGCTGTCGGCACCGGCGTGGCGTTGCGCCTCGGCGGCGTACGTCTGGGCCAAGGCCTCATCACCCAGCGCATGCGCCTTCCACACGCGGAAGACGTGCCGCATGCCACGGAGGTACTTCAGCTGTGGTTCCCGGACTTCGAGTTCGTCGATGAGCCTGACCGCTGCCCTGACATTTCCGGCCCTGATCTCGTTGTCAGCCGCCAGGAACAATGCGGCTTCCCGCCAGTTCGCATGTGCGGATTCGTGGGAGGCACGCACCCGGGCAAAGATTTCCTGCGCTTGGTCATACCGTTCCGCGTAGCTGAGCGCACGGCCCTGGACCAGGAGGCCGGCCAGTGTGCTTTCGCCCTCCGGGTTGTGCTTGCGGCCCAGCTGTTCGGTGCTGCCGCTGATGCATTCGGTCAGCAGCTGGGCCTCTTCTTCGATTTCCCGGCATGCGGCCGAGGCTGAATCCTGGAACTTCCCGGCGTAACTGAGCAGTTCACGGGCATCGGCCAGTTCCCACCGTTCCGCGTAGTAGACAGCAGCTACGGCCAGGAGGTTGGCGGCGAAGGAAGGGTCGTGCTGACCGAATTCCTTCACCAGTCGCAGCACCATGCTGGAGCGCACGGCCGCGCCCTGGATGAAGTCGATCTCGAAGGACAGGCCCGTCAGCCGCAGGATCAGGGCTGGATTGCGGGTGACCCGCTGGGCCCACTCCAGATAGCGCCGGGCGTAGACGAATTCACCGCGGTTGAACAGCAGCTCCGCCACCGTCGCCAGCCGCGCGGCGGTTTCCGCCTCCCAGGGATTGATGCTCAGGGCCCGTTCCACGTACTCAACGGCGAAGGACACCTCCCCGCCCCGGATCAGGTCCACAGCATGCCGAAGCAGGCCGAAGGGGGTCTGGCGTTCCAGGGCCGTGAAGCTGAGGTGCCACCTGCGGGCATAGGGATCGCTCTCATCGGAGGCCTCGGCGATGGCGCGGTGGCTGGCGGTGCGCACCGCCGGAGTCATTGCGGCGAAGACGTACCCGCGCAGCAGTTGGTCGCGGATTCCAACATAGGGCCCGGTCCGGCGGACCATCCCGCGGGCCAGCAGTTCGTCCAGCCCGGTCCAGACGTCCGGCATGAGCTTCTCGATGCTGGTGATGTCGCTCCGGTAGGAAAGGGACAGGAGGTCCAGGATGTTGCGGGCCGGTCCGCTGAGTGCGCCGACAAGCAACGCGAATTCGGCCTCGAAGCTGCCCTTGCAGGGCAGGGGGACCGGGAGGGCAAGCTTGCCTTCCGCGTGCCGCTCCAGGAGCCGGCTGTAAAGTTCGACGGCGGCGAGCGGGTTTCCGCGGCTGGCCGAGGCTACGGCGTGGGCAACGGCAGTAGCGGCCTGCCTGGCGGGGATTGCCTCCAGCATCCTCACGGTGTCGCTGTAGCTCAGTGCCTGGAGGGACAGCACAGGCAGGCCCCTGAACGGGCTGTCGGAGTTCTCATCCTGCAGGCTAACGAACAAGGCGATGTCTGTCCCCGCCAGGCGCCGGGCAAGGAATCCGATGACTGCCTGGCTGCTCGGATCCAACTGGTCGGCATCGTCGATCACGATGACAGTCCGGGCGGACGAGCGCTGGTGCAGGCCGTTGAGCAGAAGCGAGGAAATGGCCGGCACATCCAGGGTTCCGGCGGAGTCGCGTAGCAGTTCGTCCGAAATCCGGTTGAGTACGGGATCGTCCATGGCGTTCAGCAGGGCCGTCAGGCCGGACAAGGGCCAGTCCGATTCGAAAGCCGTGGCGCCAAGGAAGACGGTCCGGTACTCGGAAAGTGTCGGAAGTTCGGCAAGCAGGGCCGATTTTCCTACCCCATGCCCGCCCGCCACAGCCAAGGCGGCGTCCTTTGGTCCGCGGATTACGGACAGGACCCTATCCAATTCCTTGTTTCGGCCTAATAAAGACATGGGTCCCCAATTCTCGAAGAAAGGAGACCTGCATTCTTTCGATGGTAGTTTTTTGCTTCAGCACTCCGTCAGCATTCTGCCTCCGGCACGGTACCCAGCCGTAGATGAGAATATAGCCGCGGAAATCAAAGCCACGCCATACGATCTTGCTTTGGATTTGCTCAAGATCGCCCCCGCTTTTGCTCAAGTCGACGGGGCATGCCCCTACCTACCTAATCCCCGTAGTACCCCCGCTCCCCTACCTAATGGTTTGCCGGGGGCGGGCGCCCCTAACTCCGGCCGCCACCGTTGCCGTCATATCCCTTACCTGCGTAATGTGCCAATCCAGAGACCGCAAAACTGAGTACCTGCTACTCGTGATCGCGGCGCAGCCGGAGCGTAGTCTTCCGGAACGGCTGCGGCGCCGGCGGGACATTCACGTGTTCCGTATTTTCCGAGTGTCATGAAGTGGTGAGTAAATTGTCCATGCCCCCCCAACTTCCGGTTTCTTTTACCAAGCCGGAATTCAGTGGTGGACGGCCACCGGTAATTCCTGAGATTAACCGTGGCCTGAGGCAGGCGCTGGAAGCGCTTGAAAGCAGCGGCCTCCCATGGCTGGTGCTGAGGGGCCAGAACGATTTGTTGCGGCCTGCAGGGGACGTCGACCTGCTTGTCTCCCGTGCGCTCGTGCCGGACCTGGACGGACTGCTGAAGGGCGTTGGATTCCGGCGCGTTCAGGCACTGGGCCACGGCAGCCACCGCTTCTACTTCCGCTACATGGCGGACGAGGATCTCTGGATTAAGCTCGACATCGTGTCGGATATCAGTTTCGGCCACTTCCAGGAACTTCGAACGGCGCTGGCCGATGGCTGCCTGGGGCGCAGGATAGCCTTGGGGACCTTGTGGCTGCCGGATCCCCATGACCAGGCGTGGCTTCAGATCCTCCACCTGGTCCTGGACAAGGGGGAAATTGCGCCCGAAAGAGTAGGAACTGCCCTCGCCGCCGGTGCCCTCGCATCGGCCGCGGACCCTATAGCAGCCTTCCTGGACCGTAAGGCAGGTAACGGAACCGCAGACATCCTTTTGGAGGTTTTGCTATCCCGCAGGTTTCATGAGGTCCCGGCACTGGCCGCTGCGGTGAAGCGGCAATGGAAAGGAAGCATGCTTCCGCCCCGGGTGACCAGCATGGCCGGCCAACTACTTCGACGTGTTGGTCCGCGCCTCCAGGGCCGCGGACCCGTGGTCGGCGTCCTCGCTCCGGATGGAGC
>JABFWC010000173.1 GCA_013362385.1 Pseudarthrobacter sp. | reverse complement strand
GCTGCGTGCATCTCGGCGTAGGCATCGGAGCGGCTCTGCTCCGGCTGCGGGCCGGGCTGTGGTTTCGGCTCCGGCGCCGTCCCCGGGCACTGGTAGTTGTAGTCCAGATTCCCCGCAGTGAACTGGGTGGTCGTGACGGTCGCGCCGCCCGTGAGGGCCGCCGCCCCGCAGTACTCCTGGGCCGATACCGGGTCTTCCGCACCGGCCAGCCAGTTCTTGAGCTTGTATAGGTTGCTGCCGGGACTGATTTCGCCCGCAATTTCGGCGAATTGGTACCCGGTGGAATAGATGCCCACTTCGCCGCCGGCGCCCAGCAGGTAGGCTGCCATCCCCTCCAGCTCCGCGGCGTTGGCGGCCTTGTCGGACAACCAGCTGTTTCCCGTTTCGACGTCCAGCCACCACATGCGGTGTATTTCGCCGCCGCGGGCGTTCAGGGTCGCAACGTCATTGACGGCCATCGCATACCCGTGGACGTACGAACAGGCGGGGGAGGCGCTGCCGTTGCACGCTCCATAGGGGTTGTTGATGTCCTTACCCAAGTAGGTATTGGTTGCCGGCCACCACAAGGACTCCACCGGCCCCGTTGCCGCAGTGTTCACATAGACGGCAGCCGGTGTGCCCGCCGTTGCCGCCGCGCTGCGGTTCGCCCATGCCAACTGGTCGGCGAGGCAGGGGTTGACCGTGTCCGGCCGCCCACCGTTCACTCCCACGATCACGAAAGCCGGCGGTGCCGGCAGGTCACTCCCGCACTGGGGCCAGGAGATGTCGTTGCCTAGGACGGCTCCCCCGGGCACGGCTGCCGCACCGGATTCTGCCTGTGCCGGGCCCGCCTGGGCAGCGAACAGCAGGCAGGCAGCGACCAGGATTCGTACCGGCTTCATTGTGGGTCCCCCAGCTTCCGTAACTGACAGCAATGGGCCTTTTGGTGGCCCATGGGCAGCCTAGGAAGCGCGGCCTTAGGGGGTCATGGGTGGCCGGTACTGGAATTTTGGTGCTGATCCCGAGGGCGGCGACGCCGGTGTACCTGTTTCTGCGCGTGCCGCTACTTGGGCCGGGGTTCCCCTGCCGGGCTTTTAGCGGCGGCTGCCGGGGAGGATTCCAGCCACCAGGGAGACCAGCGAGATGATGATCGCCGCCAGTACGGCGGTCCAGAAGAACGAATCGATGGTGAGGTGGACGGGCGTGTAGCTGCTGAGCCACGCCGTCAGGTACAGCATGGCCGCGTTGATGACGATGGCGAACAGCCCCAGGGTCAGGATCGTGATGGGGAGCGCAAGGAGCCTAACCAGCGGCCGCACGAACGCATTGACCACGCCGAAGATGAGCCCGATGAAGAGGTAGGCCAGGATGATGCCGATGGTGTCGGCATCCTGGGAGATGCCGGACCTCGCAACGGCATCGGAGGTTGCCGTGCTGGTGATGTCCATCCCAGGTAGAATCCAGCTGGCCACCCAGAGGGCTGCGGCGTTGATGAAGACCCGGAGGATAAACGAACCCATGGCACTAGGCTAGTGGCCATGACCCCATCTGAGACCAGGACGGGCGGAATCATGCCGCGTCCGGTGCTGGACCGGCTGCCCCGCTACGCTGCAGGAAAACCGCCGGCGGCCGTCGAGGGCCTGGCCAGCTACAAGCTGTCCTCCAACGAGAACCCCCTGCCGCCGATTCCCGCCGTCGTGGACGCCATCGCCCGGCAGACGGACTTCAACCGGTACCCGGATCCGCTGAGCAGCAGGCTGCGCACCGTGCTCGCCGAATTCCTTGGTGTGCCTGCCGAGGACATCGTCACCGGAGCGGGCAGCCTTGGTGCCCTGAACCAGATCCTCGCTGCATTCGCCGGCCAGAATGAGGACGGCAAGCCGGACGAGGTGATTTACGCGTGGCGCTCGTTCGAGGCATACCCCATCAGCGTGGGACTGGCGGGCGCGGAAAGCGTCAGGGTTCCGGTCACGGCGGACGGCCGGCATGACCTCGACGCCATGGCGGCAGCGGTCAGTGCCCGCACCAAGGTGATCCTCCTCTGCACTCCCAACAACCCCACGGGTCCGGCACTGAAGGCAGCGGAGACCGAAGCCTTCATCAGGTCCGTTCCGGCTGATGTGGTGGTGGTGATCGACGAGGCGTACCAGGAGTTCGTCCGGGCCGGGGACGCCGTGGACGGGATCACGCTCTACCGCAAGTACCCGAACGTCGTGGTGCTGCGGACGTTCTCAAAGGCGCACGGCCTTGCGGGACTCCGGGTGGGCTACAGCGTCTCCCAGCCGGGGCTGACCCAGTACCTGCGGGTGGCCGCGACCCCGTTCGCGGTGTCCCAAATCGCGGAAAAAGCTGCGATCGTGTCGCTGCAGAATCATGCCCAGGTTGTGGAAAGGGTACAAAGACTCGTTGACGAGCGGGAGCGCGTCACGGCCGGGCTGCGGTCCATCGGATGGGACGTGCCGGACGCACAGGGAAACTTTGTGTGGCTGGCCCTCGGTGCCGAAAGCGCAGGTTTCGCTGAGTTGGCGGGGGCGCAGGCGCTTTCCGTGCGGGCCTTCCCCGGGGAAGGCGTCAGGGTGAGTATCGGGGAGGTCGAGGCCAACAGCCGTTTCCTCCGTTTATGTGCCGACTACACAAAGGCCTCCGCCACTTCCTAGCGCTTAACAAGTAGGCCTTCCGCTACCTACCGAAGATAAAGTTAGGATCAGTAAGCCATTATATATGCCGTGACAGGAATGTATTCCTGCTGCGGCATATATCCCAGCGACATTGCATTGCATCCGGATGCGGCAAGCAAGGAGACGGTATGGGCACTCATCTGCCTTCCACTGAGTTCGACGGAACAGCGGTAGACGACCAGCGGGAAGCTGATGCTGAAGCCGTCATGGGCGACCCCTCGGCCCAGATGGTGCAGTTGCTCGGCCCGGACGGAAAGCTGGGCGCCGATCCCGTCTTCAGTGGTTACGCTGACAGGCTTACCCCCGAGGACCTGCGGGGACTCTATGCCGACATGGCCGCCATCCGCCGGTTCGACATCGAAGCCACGGCCCTCCAGCGGCAAGGCCAGCTGGCCCTGTGGGTCCCGCTGACGGGCCAGGAGGCTGCGCAGATCGGCTCAGGACGCGCCAGCCAGCCCCAGGACTATATCTTTCCCACTTACCGCGAACACGGCGTTGCGCTGACCCGCAACGTCGACCTTGCGGAACTGCTCCGGCAGTTCCGCGGCGTCTCCAACGGCGGCTGGAACCCCAAGGAAACCAACTTCCACCTTTACACCCTGGTCCTGGCGGCGCAGACGCTGCACGCCGTCGGCTACGCGATGGGCATCCAGCGGGACCAGAAGCTTGCGGCGGGCAAGGAGCCGGATGCAGCAGTCATCGCCTACTTCGGCGACGGTGCCAGCTCCGAAGGCGACGTCCACGAGTCCATGGTCTTCGCCTCTTCCTACAACGCGCCCGTTGTTTTCTTCTGCCAGAACAACCACTGGGCGATCTCCGTCCCCACCAACGTCCAGACCCGCGTCCCGCTCTCCAACCGCGCCAAGGGCTACGGCTTCCCCGGCATCCGGGTGGACGGCAATGACGTTATCGCGGTGCACGCCGTCACCGAATGGGCGCTCGAGCACGCCCGCCAGGGCAAGGGGCCGGTCCTGATCGAAGCCTTCACCTACCGGGTGGGCGCACACACCACGGCCGACGATCCCACCAAGTACCGCCACTCCGACGAAGAAGACGCCTGGCGCGCCAAGGATCCGCTGTCCCGGCTGGAAAAGTACCTGCGCGCCGAGGGCATGGCTGATGACGCCTTCTTCGCCAAGGTCAAGGCCGACGGCGACGAGCTCGCCGCCTATGTGCGGCGCACCGCCCATGATCTCGAAAACCCGGACATCCGGTCCGCCTTCGCCAACGTCTACGCCGGGGCGCACCCGCTTGTCGCCGAGGAACTGGCGTGGTTCGAGGAATACACCGCAGGATTCGCCGGCGACGACGAGGCGCCCGCGCAGCACGATGCAGCAGCTAAGGCAGGCCACTGATGACAACGATGACCATTGCAAAGGCCATCAACGAGGGCCTGCGCGCCACCCTGGCGGCCAACCCGAAGACACTCCTGATGGGCGAGGACATCGGACCCCTGGGCGGGGTCTACCGCGTCACCGACGGACTGATCGGCGAATTCGGACCCGACCGCGTGGTGGACACGCCGCTGGCCGAATCGGGCATCATCGGCACCGCCATCGGCCTTGCCCTGCGCGGGTACAGCCCGGTGTGCGAGATCCAGTTCGACGGCTTCGTCTTCCCCGGTTTCAACCAGATCACCACCCAGTTGGCCAAGATGCATGCCCGCAGCAACGGCAACCTCACGGTTCCGGTGGTCATCCGTATTCCCTACGGCGGAGGCATCGGCTCCGTGGAGCACCACTCCGAATCGCCCGAAGCGCTGTTCGCCCACACCGCAGGCCTGCGCATCATCACCCCGTCCAACCCGCACGACGCCTATTGGATGATCCAGCAGGCGGTTGAGTGCCAGGACCCGGTCATCGTCTTCGAACCCAAACGCCGGTACTGGCTCAAGGGCGAGGTGGATGTGGACGGTCCCGGCCCTTCGGCCGATCCCTTCAAGGCCCACGTCCTGCGCGAGGGTACCGACGCGACTGTCGTGGCCTACGGCCCGCTGGTCCCGGTGGCCCTTGCGGCAGCCAACGCCGCGGAGGAGGACGGCAGGAGCGTAGAGGTCATCGACCTGCGCTCCATCTCGCCCCTGGACTTCGACACGGTCACGGCGTCGGTGCAGAAGACCGGCCGGCTCATCGTGGCGCATGAGGCCCCCACGTTCGGCGGGATCGGCGGCGAGATCGCCGCCCGCGTCAGTGAGCGCGCCTTCCACTCCCTGGAAGCCCCCGTGATCCGTGTGGGCGGATTCCACATGCCGTACCCCGTTGCCAAGGTGGAGGAAGACTACCTTCCGGACATCGACCGCATCCTGGAGGCGCTGGACCGCGCCCTCTCGTACTGAGGACACCATGACCCTTAACAAGTTCAACCTGCCCGACGTCGGCGAGGGCCTTACCGAGGCCGAAATCGTCTCCTGGAAGGTCAAGCCCGGCGACGCCGTCGCCATCAACGACATCCTGTGCGAGATCGAAACCGCCAAGTCGATCGTCGAACTGCCGTCCCCCTTTGCCGGGACCGTCAGCGAACTGCTGGTGCAGGAGGGGGTGACGATCGACGTCGGGACCGCCATTATCAGCGTCAGCGACGACGTCTCCGGCGACCCCACGCCCGCCGACGTCCGCGCCCCTGAAACAGTTCCGCAGCCGCTTTACGGCAAGCTCCCCGGCGATGCCCCGGACGCAGGAGCAGCGAACGACGGCGGCACGCAGGGCGGTGCGCCGGCCGGCGGTCCGCTGGTGGGATCGGGCCCCAAGGCCGACGCCGTCAAGCGGCGCCCGCGGAAAGCGGCGCCGGCCGCAGCCGTGTCAGTGAACGCCCCTGAAGTGGAGCCTGTCCAGCCCCACTCTCCGGCCGAAGTGACCCAGCCCGCGGCCGCAGCGGCTTCGCCGTCAGCCTCCGCCGCCGTCGACAACCGGCCCACCCTGGGCGGCACCATCACGGGCCTGGTCAACCGCGTCCTGGCCAAACCGCCGGTCCGCAAGATCGCCCGCGACCTGGGCATCGACCTCGCCGATGTGGTGGCCACCGGCTCACGTGGCGAGGTGACGCGGGAGGACCTGGTCAGCTACCAGGCCCAGCGCGACGCGGAACTGGACAAGGCGGACGGTTTCTGGGGCAAGGCCGGCAAGCCGCAGGACCAGCGCGTGGAGCGGATCCCGGTCAAGGGGGTCCGCAAAGCCACAGCGAAGGCGATGGTGGAATCGGCATTCTCCGCCCCGCACGTGAGCATCTTCGTCGATGTTGATGCCAGCCGCACCATGGAATTCGTCAAGCGGCTCAAGGCCTCGCGCGACTTCGAAGGCATCAAGGTATCGCCGCTGCTGATCCTTGCCAAGGCCGTCATCTGGGCCGCCGCCCGGAACCCGAGCGTCAATGCCGCCTGGGTGGACGACGCCGAGTCCGGGACGGCCGAAATCCACGTCAAGCACTTCATGAACCTTGGCATTGCCGCGGCAACCCCGCGCGGCCTGATGGTTCCCAACATCAAGAACGCCCAGGACCTGTCCCTGAAGGAACTGGCCCTGGCGCTGAACAACCTGGCCACCACGGCCCGGGCCGGAAAGACCCAGCCCGCAGAGATGCAGGGGGGCACCCTCACCATCACGAACATCGGAGCCCTCGGCATCGATACCGGCACGCCCATCATCAACCCGGGCGAGGTGGCCATCGTGGCGTTCGGAACCATCAAGCAGAAGCCTTGGGTCCTTGACGGGGAGGTCATTCCGCGCTGGATCACCACGCTTGGCGGCTCCTTCGACCACCGGGTGGTGGATGGTGATTTGTCCGCCCGCTTCATGGCCGATGTCGCGGCCATCCTGGAAGAGCCGGCACTCCTGCTGGACTAGGACGTGGCAATCGGCGGATCAGTCCGCACGAAGAATCTCACCGCCAGGTGGCTGACGGAAGCGTTCCAGCCGCCTGTGGTGGTCAGCATCCAGCTGCTGATCAGTCCGCTGGTGGAGCCCGGTTTTCCCGGCACTGCGGGCTACGGCGCGCTTGCCGCCCTGTTTGTGTGCGTGCTTCCCCTGGTCCTGGTCCTGGTCCTGGTCAGGCAGGGCAAGGTGACGGACCACCATGTGAGCGACCGGAAGCAGCGGGCGCCGGTGCTGTTGATGGCGCTGGGGTGCATCGCTGTGGGTTTGCTGGTGCTGTACGCCGTGGGAGCCCCGCGGAGCGTGGTCGCCATGGTGCTGGCTGTGGTCGGGGGTGTGGCAGTGCTGGCCGTGGTCAGCCCGTTCTGGAAGATGAGCGGCCATGCAGCCGCCATCTCCTGCTCAGCGGTGGTGGCCGTACTGATGCTCGGGGCCGCGTGGACGCCTCTGCTGCTGCTGATCCCGGCGGTCGGCTGGTCCCGGGTGGTCCTGCGCGCGCATTCCATGGCACAGGTGGTGGCAGGAGCCCTGTTCGGCGGGGTGGTGATGGCCGGCATCTGGTGGCTGCTGAAGGCCTGGCTGGTGGGCTGAGGCCCGGGCTGGGAGGGGCGGCAGGCCTAGAAGGTGGAGTAGGCGGCGAATGCTTCCAGGATGGCCGGGTCTGCCGTTGTTCCCAGGACCACGGCGGCGGCGGTCATCAGGACACCCATGCCCGCGGCCATG
>JABFWC010000344.1 GCA_013362385.1 Pseudarthrobacter sp. | reverse complement strand
CGCCAGGATGGACCTGGCCGCTTCCCTGGGCTGGACGTTCAGCTGGCCCGCCGCCGCTGCCTTGTTCAGCATCTCCTCCATCAGCGCCTCGGCATCTGCCACGATGGCCGGCCGGCTGTCCGGGCGGATGTTGCCGAACATCACCAGGTACAGCTCAGGCTGGTTCAGTCCGAACTGGACGTGGTTGTCCCACATTCTCCGGATGTCCTCGAGGGGCTGGCCGGAGGGGGCGAAATCCCTTTCGCCTTTGACATATTCCTCAAACCCTGCGGCGACGACGGCGTCGAACAGACCTTCCTTGTCGCCGAAGTGGTGGTAGAGCGTGGGCGCCGAAACCCCTGCCAGCTGGGTGATCTGGCGGGTGGAGACGGGGGCTCCGGCGGACTTGGCCAACAATTCCGCGGCTGCACGAAGCAGCCGCGTTTTGGCGGGAAGCTGGCCATCCAAACTCATAACCGCTACCCTAGCACCTATAGCATTGCTATATGAACTGAATCACATACAATTTTTTCAGGCACGTTTCCCGCCCCTGGACGTAGCAGTCCCCCGGCGGTTCCGGCACGGCGCCGGTTATTCGGCGGGCCTGGCAAACCGGCAGAGAATGAGGACCTTCAGTGCAGAACTTCCCAGGAGTAGGCGTCAGTCCAGGCCGCGTCATCGGCACCGTGCGGCAGATGCCCAAACCGATCAGCGAACCTGCTGCCGGTGAACAGCTGGCGCCGGGCACCACCGCCGAGGAAGCCACCGCGGCCCTGAAGGCAGCCTCCCAGGCCGTCCATGACGAGCTGAAGGCACGTGCCGCGCACGCCACCGGGGACGGTAAGGCAGTCCTGGAAGCCACTGCCCTGATGGCCAAGGACACCATGCTGATCAAGGGCGCGGCCAAGCTCGTGGCCCGGGGCGTCTCCGCCGAGCGCGCCATCTGGGAGTCCGGCTCCTCCGTTTCCGAGATGCTGCACAACCTGGGCGGCTACATGGCGGAGCGGGCCACCGACGTCCTGGACGTGCGCGCCCGGATCGTCGCCGAACTGCGCGGCGTTCCGGCACCGGGCATCCCCGCCTCCGCCACCCCGTTCATCCTGGTCGCTGACGACCTCGCCCCGGCCGACACCGCAACCCTGGACCCCAATAAGGTCCTGGCCCTGGTCACCGCCGGCGGCGGCCCCCAGTCCCACACCGCCATCATCGCCCGTTCCCTCGGCCTGCCCGCCGTGGTGGCCGCCGTAGGCGTGGACGAGATTCCGGATGGCACGGAGGTATTCGTGGACGGCGCCGGCGGCACGGTCACCGCCGAGCCCGATGAGGCCCTGCGCGCCGCGGCGGAAGCCTGGGCGGCCACGGCCTCGCTGCTGTCCGAATTCACCGGCACGGGCTCGACGGCGGACGGCCACCAGGTGCCGCTGCTCGCCAACGTGGGCGGCGGCAAGGACGCCGAGGCCGCAGCCAAGCTCGGGGCCCAGGGTGTGGGTCTCTTCCGCACCGAGTTCTGCTTCCTCGAACGGGACACCGAGCCCTCCGTGGAGGAGCAGGCCGCTGCCTACAAGAGCGTTTTCGATGCCTTCCCCGGCAAGAAGGTGGTCCTGCGCACGCTGGATGCCGGCGCGGACAAGCCCCTGCCGTTCCTGACCGACTCCACCGAGCCAAACCCTGCCCTGGGCGTGCGCGGCTACCGCACCGATTTCACCACCCCGGGGGTCCTGGACCGCCAACTGGAGGCCATCGCGCTGGCGGCGGACCAGTCCGAAGCCGACGTCTGGGTCATGGCGCCGATGATCTCCACCGCCGAGGAAGCTGCCCGTTTTGCCTCCATGTGCGCGGACGCCGGGATCAAGACCCCCGGGGTCATGGTGGAGGTCCCCTCGGCGGCGCTCACCGCGGAGTCGATCCTCCGCGAAGTGGGCTTCGCCAGCCTGGGCACCAACGACCTCACGCAGTACGCCATGGCCGCCGACCGCCAGCTCGGCCCCCTCGCCAACCTCAACACCCCGTGGCAGCCGGCGGTCCTGCGCCTCGTCGGGCTCACCGTGGAGGGCTCGCGGGCGGAAGGGCACAACAAGCCCGTGGGGGTCTGCGGCGAGGCGGCCGCCGACCCCGCCCTCGCCGTCGTCCTCACCGGGCTGGGCGTCACCACCCTGTCCATGACGGCCCGCTCGCTGGCCGCCGTGGCCGCGGTACTGAAGACCGTCACCCTGTCCGAAGCGCAGGAGCTGGCCAAGCTGGCCCTGTCCGCCCCCAGCGCCACCGAGGCGCGCGCCTGGGTCCGGGAGAAACTGCCGGTCCTGAACGAACTGGGGCTCTGACCCGACCCGCGGGCAAAGTCCGGCAGCGCCGGGATAGGCTACGTCCATGGCACTGATAGCCCCCCGGGTCACGGCCGGACTCCCTGCCGGCGAGGCGGGCACCCTCGCGCGCGCCCTCGCGGACAGCAACGACATCACCGTTTTCGTGGACGGCACGGTCCACCGCCTGCCCGCGCAGGCGCGGGACGCCGTCGTGGACCTCCTTGCCCGGCTGGGCCGCGGTGAAACGGTGACGGTCAGCAGCATGGAGGAGATGCTGACCACCTCGCAGGCGGCGGAGCTTGCGGGGATTTCGCACACCTACCTCCGGAACATGACGGATCGCGGCGAGATCCCGGTGGAGTACCGGGGCTCCCACCGCCGCATCCGGCAGGCGGACATCATGGCGTGGCTCCAGGCCCAGCAACAGAAACGCGCCGCCACCCGGGCGGACAGCAGCAACGGCACGGGGGAATAGTGCTTAGGGGAGGGGCCGGGCAGAACCGGAAAGACCCGCCGCTGGCGTCGGCGGACCTGGAAGCCAACGGGCTCCGGGGCAAAATCCTGTGGACTGACGGAACGCCCCCACCGGGAACCGGCACCGAGGCCACGGCGGCGCAGCCCGCCTACATCCTGGTCCACGGCATCGGCGTGTCCCACCGCTACCTTCAGAAGCTGCACGGCGAGCTCGCACGCTCCGCGCCGACGTATTCGCTGGACCTGCCCGGCTTCGCGGGGACACCGCGCCCCGGCCGGCAGCTGTCCGTCGAGGACTACGGCGCCTTCATCGCCCAGGCGCTGAAGGCCAGCGGCATCCGTTCCTACATCCTCGTAGGGCACTCCATGGGCGTGCAGTTCGCTATCGAGGCCGCGCTCTATGCTCCGGGGCAGGCGCGGAAACTGGTGCTCATGGGCCCGGTGGTGGACGACCGGCACAGGAGCGTCAGACGGCAGGCACTTGCGCTGTTCCTGGACGCCCTCCTGCGCGAGAATGCCGGCTCCAACTGGATAGTGTTCTCGGACTACTTCCGGTGCGGGCCGCGCTGGTACTTCACCGAGCTGCCGATCATGATGGCCTACCCCACCGAAAAACGGCTGGCCGGAATCGACGTCCCCGTGCTGGTCCTGCGGGGAGACCGCGACCAGGTGGCAGGCCCGGAGTGGTCTCTCCGGCTTTCACGCATGGCGGCGCAGGGGCGCTTCGCGGAGGTTCCCGGTGCCGGGCACGTGGTCCAGCACCTGCGGCCGCGGCAGGTTGCGGCGGCGATCGAATCCTTTGCTGCAGCCCCTGCCGTGAAGGGCTGATTTCAGATCCTGGGCCGCCCGGCCCAACGGCGCATTTTGAGCGCGGCATGCAGTTCCAGGCGGACCATGCCCTTCAGCGGGTCCACCCCCAGCAGCTGGCGGATCCGGCCGAGCCGGTTGTAGATGCTGCTGCGGTGCAGGTGGAGCCTGGTGGCCACGTCCTGGACCGCGCCGTCGTTGTCGTAGAGCAGTTCCAGGACAGGGATCAGTTCATTGTTGCGGTCGTGGTCCTCCAGCATCCGGAAGTACACGGAGCCGGAGTCCGCCCATGCTCCCACTCCTCCTCCTGCCGAAGCCAGCAGCTGGTACACGCCGATGGACCGGCAGTCCACCAGCTCGCCGAGCTGGGGATCGACGGCGGCGGCCTGGGCGGCCACCCTTGACTGGCGGTAGGCCTCGGACAGCTGGCGCGTCTTGGCGAACCCCTCGCTGATCCCCAGGATGATCCGGTGCACAGGCCGGCCGGAGCGCTTTGCAAGTTCAAGCTGGTAGTGGACCAGGAGCTGGGCATGGTTGGCGCGGCCGGTGGATTCGCGGAACAGCACCACCGAGTGGGTTTCCGTGCCGGCGCTGAACAGGGCGGCGTCCATGCCCACCGTTGCCTGGAGCGCCGTGGACCGGTGGATAAGGGTGGACGCGATGGGATCGGGACCGCCGGCCCAGCCGTCGGCGTCAAGCACCGTGACCATTTGCCAGGGGCCGCGGCCCTGGACTTCCTTCCAGCCTGCGACGGCGGCCACGGCGTTGGGTTCGGCGGCACACGCGGAGAGGAACTCACGTTCCCGGCCCCGCCGGAACTCGGACTCGGCCGTGTTGGAGTCCAGCAGGAGCCCGGAAAGCAGCTCAAGCTCGTGGTTGACGGCCGGCAACTGGGTGAGGATCGCCGTCGGGCTTTCCTCCGCGGAGTCCTGCTGCACCCACAGGTAGCCGACGCGGAAGCCGCGCACCATCAGGGGCACGCAGACCCTGCCCAGCATGCCGAGCTCCGGGTTGGCCGGAACCACCACCGGCCGAACGGCCGTGGCGATGCCGTGCGCGAGCTGCCAGGCACTCACGTCCGCGGGGACCTTCTTGCTGAGCAGGAAGTTCACCCGGACCCGGTCGGCATGGGACTGGTTGGAGCTGTAGGCCAGCAGCAGTCCGTCCAGGTCCTCAAGCGACAGGCCCCGGCCCAGCTTCTGCGCCACCTGCTCCACAAGCTCTTCGACACCCTGCTGCTGCATGCGCCCACATTACTGCCTTCAGCCGATGCCGGACGAACGGACAGCAGGCGACACTTGCCGCTCCAGGACTCGACGAATGTCGAGGCTGCGCAGTGAAAATCCCCGGAATAGCGGGCTTTTGATTCCTCACCCCGTCCCACGCCCATGTCGGCTGGCTCACAGCCGGATTTATCGTTGAAGCACGAAATCCGTCCGACTTTCCGGCCCACCCGGCCCAGAACCTGGAGCACACGATGATCATCGGCGTCCCCAAAGAAATCAAGAACAACGAATTCCGCGTGGCCATCACCGCCGCCGGCGTCCACGAGTTCCGCACCCACGGCCACACCGTGCTGGTGGAGCGCGGCGCGGGCCTGGGTTCGGGCATCACCGATGAGGAATACGCCATTGCCGGGGCGGAGATCGTCAACGAGGCCGACGACGTCTGGGCCCGTGCGGACATGGTGATGAAGGTCAAGGAGCCCATCAAGTCCGAATACCACCGCTTCCGCAAGGGCCTGATCCTCTTCACCTACCTGCACCTGGCGGCCGAGCCCGAACTCACCCGCGAACTGATCAACTCCGGCGTCACCGCGATCGCCTACGAGACGGTGCAGGAGGGCCGGAGCCTGCCGCTGCTCGCCCCCATGTCCGAGGTCGCCGGCCGGCTCTCCGTCCAGGTGGGCGCCACCTCGCTCATGGCACCTGCCGGCGGCAAGGGCGTGCTGCTCGGCGGCGTCCCCGGCGTCCGCCCGGCCAAGGTGGTCGTCCTCGGCGCCGGCGTGGCCGGCACCAACGCCGCGGCCATGGCCCTGGGCCTGGGTGCCGACGTCACCATTTTGGACATCAACATCAACCGCCTCCGCGACCTCGACGCGCAGTACCAGGGCCGGCTGAAGACCGTCGCGTCCAACAAGTACGAGATCGAGAAGTCAGTGGTGGACGCGGACCTGGTGATCGGCTCCGTGCTGATTCCCGGCGCCAAGGCCCCCAAGCTGGTCACCAACGACCTCGTGGCCCGGATGAAGCCCGGCTCCGTCCTGGTGGATATCGCCGTGGACCAGGGCGGCTGCTTCGAGGACACCCACCCCACCACGCACCAGGAACCGACGTACAAGGTGCACAACACCATCTTCTACTGCGTAGCCAACATGCCCGGCGCCGTCCCCAACACCTCCACCTACGCGCTGACCAACGTCACCCTGCGCTACGCCGTGGCCCTGGCAAACCTGGGCGTCAAGGCCGCCTTCGACCGCGACCCCGCCCTGGCGGCAGGCCTCAACATCGCCGCGGGCCACGTGGCACACCACTCCGTGTCCGAGGCCCACGACCTTCCGCTGGTTGCCGACTGGCACGAACTGGTCTCCGCCTAGGCCAGTTCACGGGCCGTTTCGATGATCTTGAGGACCGTCCTCGGGGTCTACCGGGAGGGGCAGCGCCGAGCCGGCGCCGCCGTCAGGATCTTGTCCGCCAGCAGGTGATAGAACTCGGGGTACGCACCGCGTTCAGTGGGCAGGGCTGCCAGGTGCCCGTCGCGGCCCAGCAGGCCTGCCCACTCCCGCGCCTCAACACCGTAATCCGAGTCCAGGGGGCTTCCGCCGGCGGCCATGTAGGGCTCCTGCGGGTCCACCCCGTTCTTGGTGAATCCGCCCACCGAACCCAGCACCCGGAACCTGGGACCCTGCTGGGCGCACAGCATGTTCATCGTCAGGTGGCTCGTCACTCCGGATTCGTGCCGCAGGACCAGGAAGACGTCGTCGTCCGCCCGCTCGTCCGACCTGCGGGCCCGCAGCTCGGAATGCACCACACGTGCGGGACCAAAAAGCTGCAGCGCCTGGTCGATCAGGTGGCTGCCCAGGTCGAAGAGGGCACCCCCGCCGTCCGCGGCCGTGGCCCTGGCCTTCCAGGCCTTGGTGATAGTGGGGGACCAGCGCTCAAACCGGGACTCGAACCTGGAGACGTGCCCCAGTGCCTGGGCCGACAGGAGCTTCCGGAGGGTCAGGAAGTCACCGTCCCACCGCCGGTTGTGGAACACCGTCAGCACCCGGCCAAGCCGCCGCGCCAGTCCCGCCAGTTCCTGTCCCTGCCTGCTGCTGGTGGCGAACGGCTTGTCCACCACTACGTCCAGCCCTGCCTCCAGCGCCGCCTTGGCGAGCGGGTAGTGCGTTGCCGGCGGCGTGCCCAGCACCACGAGGTCCAGGCCGGCTGCACGCCGGAGGACGGCATCGGCGTCGCGCACGACGTCGACGTCGGGAAGGCGGGCCAGCGCAGCCTTCTGCCGCTCGGCGTTGGACGTCGCCACCACCTGCAGCGCGTACTGTTCGTTTGCCGCGATCAGCGGCGCGTGGAAGACGCTGCCCGAGAGCCCGTATCCGATGACGGCGGTGCGGATAGTGCGAGGCGCAGCTTCAGTCCCGGTCATAATTCCACGCTACTCCCCTGCAAGCCCGCCGGTTCCCTG